>JBEGRA010000097.1:0-3496 GCA_041180705.1 Pseudomonadota bacterium
GAAGCGCTCGGTGAAGCCATCCAGACCGGTCTCCAGACTGCGGAGCGCCTTCTGCAGGCTTTCCTGAATGGTGCGACCGATGGCCATCGCCTCACCCACGGACTTCATCTGCGTGGTGAGACGCGCATTAGCTCCGGGGAACTTCTCGAAGGTGAAGCGCGGGACCTTCGTGACCACGTAGTCGATGGCAGGTTCGAACGAGGCTGGCGTGGCGCCGCCCGTGATTTCGTTGCGCAGTTCATCGAGCGTGTAACCGACGGCCAACTTGGCGGCCACCTTGGCGATCGGGAAACCCGTTGCCTTGGAAGCCAACGCCGAAGAACGCGACACGCGCGGGTTCATCTCGATGACGATCATGTCGCCGTTCGCCGGGTTGATGGCGAACTGCACGTTCGAACCGCCCGTGTCGACACCGATCTTGCGCAGCACGGCGATGCTCGCATCGCGCATGCGCTGGTATTCCTTGTCCGTCAGGGTCTGCGCTGGCGCCACGGTAATGGAGTCGCCGGTGTGCACACCCATCGGGTCCAGATTTTCGATGGAGCAGATGATGATGCAGTTGTCCGCACGGTCGCGGACCACTTCCATCTCGTACTCCTTCCAGCCCAGCACGCTCTGCTCGAGCAGCACTTCGCTGGTGGGGGAAGCCGCCAGGCCGCGCGTGATGATCGCTTCGAATTCCTGACGGTTGTAAGCAATGCCACCACCCGAGCCGCCCATCGTGAACGACGGACGAATGACCGTGGGATAGCCGATTTCCGGCTGCACGGCCAGGGCTTCTTCCATGGTGTGCGCAACTCGCGCATGGGGCGTGGCGAGACCGATTTCGGTCATGGCCTGCTTGAAGAGTTCGCGGTCCTCGGCCATGTCGATGGCTTCACGGGAAGCGCCGATGAGTTCGCAGCCGAACTTCTCGAGCACGCCTTCACGGACGAGGTCGAGTGCGCAGTTCAGCGCCGTCTGCCCACCCATGGTTGGCAGCACCGCGTCCGGGCGTTCCTTCTCGATGATGCGGGCGACCGTGCGCCAGTTCACCGGCTCGATGTAGATGGCGTCGGCGCTCTCCGGGTCCGTCATGATGGTGGCGGGGTTGGAGTTCACCAGAATGACGCGGAAACCTTCCTCGCGCAGTGCCTTGCAGGCCTGGGCGCCGGAGTAGTCGAACTCGCAGGCCTGACCGATGACGATGGGGCCTGCGCCGATGATGAGGATGCTGTGGATGTCGTTGCGTTTTGGCATGGCTCAGCCCTCGCCCGCCGGACGCGCCGGCATGTGCCCGCGCTTCTCGAGACGGCGCTGCATCAGTTCGAAGAAATGGTTGAAAAGGGGTTTGACATCGCGCGGGCCGGGCGCCGCTTCCGGGTGTCCCTGGAAACTGAAGGCCGGGCGGTCTGTGAGTTCGATGCCCTGCAGCGAACCGTCGAACAGCGAGCGGTGCGTGGCACGCACATTGGCCGGCAAAGTCGCCTCGTCAACGGCGAAGCCGTGGTTCTGGCTGGTGATGAGCACCTGCCCGGTGCGCAGGTCCTGCACGGGGTGATTCGCGCCGTGGTGGCCGAACTTCATCTTGAGCGTCCGTGCACCCGTCGCGAGACCGAGCAACTGGTGACCCAGGCAGATACCGAACACCGGAATGTCGGTCATCAGGAAATCGCGGATGGCGTTGATGGCGTACGTGCAAGGCTCCGGGTCCCCGGGGCCGTTCGAGAGGAAGATGCCATCCGGCTGCAGCGCGAGCACTTCCGCGGCCGGCGTTTGCGCGGGCACCACGGTGATGCGGATACCGAGGTCCGCCAGATAACGCAGGATGTTGCGCTTGATGCCGAAGTCGTAGGCGACCACGTGCAGGCGCTCCGCGGTCCGCAAAGACGGATGCAGACCGGCCGGCGTGGTTTCGTCGTGCCACACGCTGCCTTCGTTCCAGGCGTAAGGCGCGCGCGTGCAAACCACCTTGGCGAGGTCCATGCCCTTCAGCCCCGGAAAGAGCTTGGCGGCCCGCACGGCGGCCGCTTCATCGACATTGTCGCCGGTCATGATGCAGCCGGCCTGAGCCCCCTTCTCGCGCAGGACGCGCGTGAGGCGACGGGTGTCGATGTCCGCGATGGCCACCACCTTGCCGCGCTCCAGGAAGCTCTGAAGCGACTCGGAAGCGCGCCAGTTGCTGTGCAGCAAAGGCAGGTCGCGGATGATGAGACCGGCCGCATGGACGGCGCCGGCCTCCATGTCTTCGGCATTCGCGCCGGTATTGCCGATGTGGGGGTAGGTCAGGGTGACCATCTGGCGGGAATAGGAGGGATCGGTGAGGATTTCCTGGTAGCCGGTCATGGCGGTGTTGAACACCACCTCGCCCGTTGCATTTCCTTTGGACCCAACCGAAATGCCCCGGAAGATCGAACCGTCTTCCAAGGCCAACACTGCAGGTATCGTCACGGGCGCTCCAACCGTCAAGGGGCGGCACGTACGGCGCTCGGCGTTGGACGCGGCGCGCATACGAAAAGCGGGTGGAACCGTAAGGCCCCGCCCGCTTTACCACCGAAGAACTGAACTCTTGCGATTAGGGAGACAGTTTACCGCCCCAGACCCAGAACGTCACGCATTGAATACAAACCGGGGCCGCGGCCAGCCGCCAGCCAGCGTGCGGCCCGGAGGGCACCCCGGGCGAACGTCAGGCGATCGGTCGCCCTGTGTCCCAGTTCGAGGCGTTCGCCGGTGCCGCAGAACAGCACCGTGTGCTCCCCGACGATATCGCCGGCTCGCACGGTGGCGAACCCGATGGCACCGGGCGGGCCCTCGCCCGTCTGGCCTTCGCGGGAATAGACGGCGGCAGCTGCCAGCGTGGTCCCGCGGGCATTGGCTGCCACCTGCCCCAGGCGCACAGCCGTTCCGGAGGGCGCGTCCAGCTTGTGCTTGTGGTGGGCCTCGAAAATCTCGATGTCGTAGTCGGCCGGCAGTGCCGCCGCGGCCTGCGCCACGAGTTCCAGCAGCAGGTTCACCCCAAGGCTCATGTTGGGGGCATGCAGCACGGGAATACGGACTGCAGCGGCAGCCATCGCCTCTTCGGCGGCCAAATCCAGCCCGGTGGTACCAATGACCACCGGCACGCCAGCGCCGGTGCAGGCAGCGAGATTGCCCCCCAGAGCAGCAGGCAACGTGAAATCGATGGCGACCGAGGCTCCGGCCAGTGCGGCGGCGCGATCAGCCGTGACGACCACGCCCGTGGCCGGCCCCTGCGACGGGGCCGCAGCGTCCTGCCCGAGATAGGGACTGGACGCGGAAGCCAGAGCCCCCGTCAGCCGCAACCCCATTTCGCGCGCCGCGGGCTCCTGCAGGGCGCGCACCAGCGACTGCCCCATACGCCCACTGATGCCGAGAACAGCGATGCCGCTCCCCTCGCCCGCGGCTGCAACGCTGGTCACTTGCTCTTCTCCTCGGCGTCGAACAGGTTGCGCTCGAAGAACTTCTTCACGCCCGTCAGCCAGCTTTCCTCCCGAGGAGC
>JBEGRA010000098.1:0-3100 GCA_041180705.1 Pseudomonadota bacterium
GTGCCGCTGGTGCTGCTGGGGGCGAGCGCGCAACTGTGGTTGCTGGCCTGGCCCGTGCTGGCGCTGGGGCTCACGAGCGGGCTGACCTGGTGGCTGAACCTCGGGGTGCTGCTCGTATTGGGCAGCCAGGGGCTGCTCGCTGCGCGCTTTTTCGGTGGGCGGCGCTATGGCGGTTGGTTGCTGCCCCTGTTCGCCGTCTTCGGCAGCTATCTGATGCTGCGGTCCATGGCGCTGGCTTTGGCCCACGGTGGCATCGAGTGGCGCGGCACGTTCTATTCGCTGGAGGAGTTGCGCGGCTTCCCGCGCCGCAAAAATTAGTAAGCAAGGCTTACAAATAATGATAAGCTTTGCTTATGAATTCCCCGGATCCCGTTGCCCAGTCGCTGCCTTTCGGGCTGACGGTCTACGACGTGGCCCGCTTCATGCGCCGCGCCGTCGACGCCCGCGTGCGTTCCCTGGGCCTGTCCATGGCGCAGTGGCGAACGCTCGCCCATCTCTACCGCATGGAAGGCTGTCGTCAGGCCGCCTTGGCCGAAGTGCTGGAAATTGCGCCCATCACGCTGGGCCGCTTGCTGGACCGCATGTGCGCCCAGGGCCTCGTGGAACGTCGCCCGGACCCGGGTGATCGCCGCGCCTTCCAGCTGTACCTGTTGCCGGCAGCCCGCCCTCTGCTCGATGACGTTCGCAGCCTTTCCATCAAGGTGATGGCCGAAGCCATGGCCGGCGTGCCTGCCGAGCGCCAGGCCGAGCTGATGCACTGGCTGTCGGTGGTCCGTTCGAATCTTGAAGCCTTGCAGCCGAAGGGCGAAGCCCCGGCCGCCGATGACGTTGATGAGGTAATGCCATGACTACCGCCGACACCCCCGTTTCGCCCCGCTGGCGCCCGTTGCTGCTGTGGCTCATTCCGTTGGCCTTGCTGGGGGGCGCTGGCTATTACCTCGCGACGAACGCGCGCTACGTCTCCACGGACAACGCCTATGTGAAGAGCGAGATGAGCGAAGTGGCGCCGGAAGTGTCCGGCACCATCCGTGAAGTCCGCGTGACGGAAAATACGCCGGTGAAGCAGGGCGACGTGATGCTCGTGGTCGCCGGCCCCAGCTTGAAGATTGCCATCGAAGGCGCAGAGGCGAAGCTCGACATGGCGCTGACGGACCTTCGCACGCAGTTGGCTTCGCGCGCTCAGCGCATGGCGATGCTGGCCGCCACGCGTGCCGACAACGCCTACGCCCGCAAGAACCTCGAACGCCAGCAGGCGCTCACCGCGCGCGGGTTGCTGCCGGCAGCGAAACTGGAAGAAGCGGAAAAGGCGGCGGCGGACTCCGCGGCCTACATCGCCGTGCTCGAGCAGGAGATTCGTCGCATCGATGTGGGCTTGGGCCCCGCGGCCGGCGGCAATCTGGAGGCCCATCCTTCCGTGCGCGCTGCTCGCGCCACGCTGGCCAACACGCGCGTCGAGTTCTCGCATCTGGAAGTGCTGGCGCCCCGCGCCGGTATTGCCAGCCGCGTGCCGCAGGTGGGCGACCACGTGACCGCCGGCCGTCCCGTGCTGGCCATCGTTGATGACCGCGACCTGTGGGTAGAGGCGAACTTCAAGGAAACGGACCTGGAGTACGTGCGCCCGGGGCAGGCTGTGGACGTGGAACTGGATACCTATTCGCACCGCATTTGGCACGGCCGCGTGGAGAGCATTGCGCAGGCCACGGGTGCCGAGTTTTCGGTCATTCCGCCGCAGAACGCCAGCGGCAACTGGGTGAAGGTGGTGCAGCGTGTACCCGTGCGCATTCGTATCGTGCGCGGCGCGGATGACCCGCCGCTGCGGGCCGGCATGAGCGCCAAGGTGCGTATCGATACCGGTGACCGCCCGTTGCGCGAGCGCTTGTTCGGAGCACGCTGATGCCGAAGCTGGGACGTGGCTGGCTGGTCGCCGCGTCGATTACCGCGGTGCTGGTCTACACCATCGACGCCACGGTGGCGAACATTGCCTTGCCGTACATGCAGGGCACCCTGCAGGCCTCGCAGGACCAGGCGTCGTGGATTCTCACTTCCTACATCGTGGCGAGCGCCGTGTGCACGCCGCTGGCGGGCTACTTCGCCACGCGCTACGGCATAGGGCGCATCCTGGTCAGCAGTGTTGCCATGTTCACTCTGGCGTCCGTGCTGTGCGGCTTGGCCACTTCGCTGCCCGAGATGGTGGTGTTCCGCGCGCTGCAGGGCGGCATGGGCGCCTCGCTGGTGCCCTTGTCGCAGATCTTGTTGCTGAAGGCCTATCCGCCTGCGCTGCATGGGCGCGCGAACGCGCTGTGGGGCATGGGTGTGCTGGTGGGGCCCATCCTCGGGCCGTCACTCGGCGGCTGGCTGACGGAGTTCTATGGTTGGCGTTGGGCCTTCCTCATCAACTTGCCGGTGGGAATCATTTCGGTGCTGGGGCTGATGGCTACCATCCCGAAGGACGAGCCCGACAAGACCCGCCGGTTCGACCTCGTCGGGTTCGTGTGGCTTTCGGTTTCGGTGGGGCTGCTGCAGTTGGGGCTGGACCGGGGTCATGGGCAGAATTGGTTCCAGTCCACCGAGATCATCGTGGAGTTCGCGCTGGCGGGCCTGGCGTTCTACTTGTTCGTGGCCCATTCGCTGACGCATCGCAACCCGTTCATTCCGCTGAAGCTGTTCGCCGACCGCAACTTCGTGCTCGCGATGGGCATCAGCTTCTGCATGGGCTTCCTGATAGTGACGCCCGCGGCGTTGCTGCCGCAGTTCCTGCAGCAGGTGCAGGGCTACCCGGTGCTCACGGCCGGCGTGATGATGGCCTCGCGTGGCGTGGGCGCCATCATTACCACCACGTGGCTGGGCAAGAACGCCTCGCAGTTCGATACGCGCTGGCTCGCGGGTTTCGGCATGGTGGTGACCGCCATTTCCATGTACCTGTTCATGCACCTGGCTGTGGATTCCCCGTCTTGGTTGCCGATGACGGCGGCGTTCATTCAGGGCATTGCCATCAGCTTCCTGTTCCTGCCCGTGACCAACATGGCTTACGCGACGTTGCCGACGCACCTGCGGACGGACGGCGGCGCTACCGCCAGCCTTTGCCGCAATATCGGCAGCA
>JBEGRA010000099.1:0-3459 GCA_041180705.1 Pseudomonadota bacterium
GGCGCAGGCGCAGCTGCTGACGCTGCTGGTACGCGTACCGCCCAACCGGCCGCCCCCATCAACCCGGCCGCCGATACCGTCTTCAGCCAGTCACGTCGCTGCATGCGAACCTTCCTTGTGAAATGCGGCAGCCAGCACGGTCTGCCGCGAGATGAGCGTGTAGCGCCAGAACAGCAGCACAGCGCAAACCGCGAGGCCCGCGATGAGCCCCACCCAGACGAACTCTGGCCCGTAGCCCGCGCGGATACCCAGCCACCAGGCCATGGGGAAACCCACACCCCAATAGGCCACGAGCGACAGGAGCAACGGCGTACGTGCGTCCTTGAAGCCGCGCAGCGCGCCCATGGCACCCACTTGCAGGCCGTCGGAAATCTGGAAGACACCAGCGAACAGCAGCAACCGCGAAGCCAGTTCCAGAACCGCAGCGTCATTGGTGTACAGCGCCGCGATGCCATGGTTGGCAGTGACCAGGCCGACGCAAGACACGGCCATGAGCCCCGTGCACAGCGCGATACCGGCGAAGCCCGCACGGCGCGCATCCGCGGCGCGCTTGCCGCCCAGCAGATGCCCCACATGCACCATCGTGGCGGAGTGCAGCGCCAGCGGCACCATGAACGTGAGCGAAGCGAAGTTCAGCGCCACCTGGTGCGCCCCCACCTGCACCGCGCCGAGCGTACCCATGATGAGCGCGCAGGCAATGAACAGACCGGATTCACTCAGCATCGTTCCGCAGATGGGCAGACCCAGTCGCAAGATCTCGCGCAACCGCACGAAGTCCGGCTTCAGGTAGCCGGCGAACAGGCGGTGCCGTTTGAAGCGCGCACCGAACTGCAACTGCAGCGCCATGAGCGCCAGCAGCGTCCACATGACGAGCGCACTGGCCACGCCACAACCGACAGCACCGAGAGCGGGCATGCCGAAGAGCCCGTACATGAACACCCAGTTGCCCGCGATGTTCATCACCAGACCACCGCAGGCGGCCAGGAAAATGGGACGGGTTTCGCCGAGGCCTTCACTGGTGAAACGCAAGGCAAGGTAAGCCAGCATGGCCGGGTAGCCTGCCGCCATGGCGTGCACGAAGCCGGAGGCTTCGGGCACCACTTCAGGCGCCGTGCCGATGGCCCGCAACACGGGGCCCACGAGGAACATGAGTGGCACCAGCACGAACGCCAACCCCAGCGCCAGCCACAAGGCCTGCCGGGAGTAGAGCACCACCTCGCCATGCCGCGCTCCGCCTCTGGCGTGCGCAATGAGCGGCGACACAGCCATCATCACGCCGACGGCGGCAAACAGAAACAGGTTGTAGAACGCGACGCCGACAGCCACCGCAGCCAGACTGCGCGAGCCCAGTCGCCCGGACATGAGCGTGTCCACGGTGCCCATGGCCGCCAGCGCGAGGTTGTTGCCGACCAAGGGCACGCCCAGGCGCAGGATTTCACGCGTGTGGTGGCGCCAGGGCAGCGAGGGGTGCAAAGTGCTCATGGGTAGCGTGGCATTCTAGCCTTTCGCCGCCGCAGTTCCCTTCCTGCTTGTCCGGAGGCCTCATGCTCGTTGCTCCTGCTGTCCGTCGCGTGGCCATCGTGGCCAGCACCCGCCTGCCCTTCGCGCGTTCCCACGGGGCTTATGCCACCCACGGCAATCAGGAAATGCTCACGGCCGTGCTGCGTGGCCTGGTGGAACGCTGCCAACTGCAAGGCGTGCAGTTAGGCGAAGTGGCTGCAGGTGCGGTACTGAAGCATTCGCGCCAGTGGAACTTGGCCCGCGAGAGCGTGCTGGGCTCCGGCCTGTCGCCGAACACGCCCGCCTTCGACTTGCAGCGCGCCTGCGGTACCAGCCTCGAAGCGGCCCTGCTGGTGGCCAATAAAATCGCGCTGGGCCAGATCGACGCCGGCATAGCGGCCGGTGTGGATACCGCCAGCGACGCGCCCATCGTTTTCGGCGAGCCTTACCGTCAGTTGCTGCTGCGCGCTTTTCGCGGGCGCACGCTGGGAGAAAGACTCAAACCTTGGCTGGGCTTCCGTCCCGGCATGCTCGCGCCAGCGCTGCCGGGCACCAACGAACCGCGCACCTTGCTGTCCATGGGCCAGTCCTGCGAACTCATGGCAAAGCAGTGGGGCATCACGCGCGAAGCCCAAGACGCGCTCGCCCTGGCCAGCCACCACAAGGCGGCGGCCGCCTACGCACGCGGCTTCTATGACGACCTGCTGACGCCGCACCTGGGCCTCACGCGCGACAACAACCTGCGCGCGGACACCACGCTCGAAAAGCTGGCGAAACTCGCTCCGGCCTTCGACCGCCGCAGCGGCCACGGCACTTTGACCGCCGGCAACAGCACGCCTTTGACGGACGGCGCCGCAGCGGTTCTGCTGGCCACCGAAGACTGGGCGCGCGAGCGCAACCTGCCGGTGCTGGCTTATCTGCGCGCCGGCCGTGCAGCAGCCGTGGAGTTCGTGAAGGAAGAAGGCCTGCTGATGGCTCCTGCTTATGCGGTACCGAAGCTGCTCGCAGACTGCGGCGTCGCCCTGCAGGACTTCGATTTCTACGAGATTCACGAGGCTTTCGCAGCACAAGTGCTGTGCACGCTGCGCGCCTGGGAAAGCGACACCTTCTGCCGCGAGCGCCTCGGTCTGCCACAGGCGCTAGGCAGCATCGCCCCCGACAAACTCAACGTCGTGGGCAGCAGCCTAGCCGTGGGCCACCCGTTCGCCGCCACGGGTGCGCGCCTGGTAGGCACGCTCGCGAAGTTGCTGAACGAACGTGGAAGCGGACGCGGGCTCATCTCCGTCTGCACCGCCGGCGGCATGGGCGTGGCCGCCATCGTGGAGCGCTGAACCCGCCCTGCGTGCCCTGCCGCACGGCAGGCGCCACACCGCCTGCGCCTTAATTCCTCCCTGCCCCGGCGAGCGTCGTCGGGGGCGCCACAGTGGAGGTAGCGCGTCATGCAGGAAGCGACTTCGCGGGCCGTTCATGGCACGCACACGGAAACCGGCTCGGCCCAACCTCATGCCGGGTTCGCAGGCTGGGACGAGCGGCTGGCAAACCATCTGCTGGACTCCGCCGGCGTCCCCGACGTGGCGCTGACCGTGTGGAACGGCACGTGCGTGAAGGGCCGCTCCAGCAGCCCCGCGGCCACCTTCCATATTGCTGACCGCGCCGCCTTGCTGCGGCTGGCGGTGGACCCCACTTTGCAGTTCGGCGAACTCTATACGGCCGGGCGCATCACGCTGGCAGCCGGTGACCTCGTGGCTGGCTTGCAGGAGATTTTGGCAGCGAGCCCGCCGGGCACGGCGCTCTCCCCTGCAGCGCGTCTGGCCCGTCGCTTCGCCGCCGCGCGCCCGAAAGGGCTCGCACTGGCACGGAGGCAGGCGCAGGCGCACTACGATTTGGGCAACGACTTCTACCAGCTGTGGCTTGACCCGACGCTGTCGTACACCTGCGCCTACTTCACCTCCGCCGCGG
>JBEGRA010000100.1:0-7313 GCA_041180705.1 Pseudomonadota bacterium
GCGGCGCGGGCCTTCTGATAGGCGTCGGAGTCGCCCAGGTAGTAATCGCGGTCGGGCAGGCTGAGGCCGGACTGGTTCACCGCGGCGAGGTAGCGGGTGGCGTTCTTCGCATCCTGCCCGATATAGGTGCCGATGGGGCCACCCACGCCTTCGCCGGCCAAGCGTCCCGTGAGCACGGCGAAGTCCGCCGGGGTGCTGGCGGCATCGACCATGGCGAGCAGGGGCTGCACCGGCTTCAGGCCACGAGCATCGATGGCAGCCTCGTCCATGTAGGCGCGGTAGTAGTCGGCAATTTTCTGCTCATCGGAACCCGGTGCCTGCGGCTTGGCAGCGAGTTCGTCGATGATGGCCTTGACGCGGTCGCGGCTGAGGTCGCGCAGGGCGTCGAAGGCACCGATGGACGCCTTGTCCGGCGGGATGGGCGTGGATTGTTCCCAAGCCCGGTTCACGAACAGGTAGAGGTCGTCCTGCGGGCGCAGTGCCGCGGGCGCTGCGACAGAGGCAGCGGGTGCTGCCGTGGGCACGGGTGGGGCGGCGGCCTGCGCCAACCCGGGAGCGGCGAAGGCCAGTGCGGCCAGGGTGCCGGCGGCAGCCAGTCCCGACAGGGCGGCGCTGCGCGCCACCAACACGTGCCCCGCGCGCATCAGTGCAGGCTCTCGCAGGCCTTGATGCAGGCCAGGCAGCTGTCTGCGCAGTCCTTGCAGAAGTCGTGGTGGTCGGCGTGCTTGCGGCACTGCGCCTCACAGTCCTTGCACACCAGCGCTGCGACCTTGGCGAACTCGGCGAGGCGCGGCGACTTGAGGGCGGCAAGCTGCGCCAGCGTCGTGCAAACGGGCACGAGCTGCGCCACGCTGCGAGCGCATTCCGCCAGCATGGTGTCGCCGGCGCTGAAAGATTCAAGGCAGTGGGCCATGCACACTTCACCGTCGCGGGCGCAATGCAGCGCCGATTCGAGTACTTCGCGGTTCGGACCGGCGCCCTGCTGGGCAGCGTGGGCTTCGGCGGCGACAGCGCTGCCGGCAAGGGACAGGGCGGCGGCACCGGCGAAGGTGCTGAGCAGGGCTTGACGACGATCCATGGGGAAACTCCGGGGGGATTGACGGGGTGCGACAATGTTCCCCGCCTTGCCGGTGGATGGCAAGCGCTGGACAATGCCCATTCCGGCCCGAGTCAGTGGCCGCCGAACCGCGAAGGCCCTGCCCATGAATGACCGCGCCAAGCCCCAAGGCCTGCGAAGACTGCTTCTATCCTTCCGCAACTCCTGGCAGGGGTTTCAGGGCGCCTGGCGCGAAGAGGCCGCTTTTCGGCAGGAGTGTGCGTTGGCCTTGCTGGTTTTGCCCGCCGGCCTGTGGTTCGGGCGCACGGGCGTCGAGCGGTTCCTGCTGGTGGCGCCCATGCTGCTCATCCTCGTCGTCGAGTTGCTGAACAGCGCCGTGGAGGCCGCCATCGACCGGATCGGGGCGGAGCGTCACCCGCTTTCCGGGTTGGCCAAGGACTTGGGTTCGGCTGCAGTGCTCACCTCTTTCGTCATGCTCGGCACTGCATGGGCGCTGCTGCTGGTCGACCGCTGACGCCGGTTGGCGGCTCCCGGTATCATGCGCCGCTGGAATCTTCCTACTCCTTCTCCGGAAACCGGCATGACAGCACTTATCTGCGGCTCCCTGGCTTATGACACCGTCATGGTCTTCAATGGCCGCTTCGCGGATCACATCCTTCCTGACCGCATCCACATGCTGTCCGTGTCCTTCTTCGTGCCGGAGATGCGCCGCAATTTCGGCGGCTGCGCCGGCAATATTGCCTACAACCTGAAGCTGCTCGGCGGCGACCCGCTCATCGCGGCGGCAGTCGGGCAGGATTTCGACCCGTACGCGGCATGGATGGCGAAGCAGGGGATGTCCTTGGACTGCGTGGTGCGCCACGAAGATGCGTACACCGCGCAGGCCTACATCACCACCGACCTCGATGACAACCAGATTACCGCCTTCCACCCGGGCGCGATGGAGCGTTCGAAGGACATTCCGGTGCCGCGCGACCGCGGCCTCGCCATCGGCCTCGTCGGGCCGGATGGGCGCGACAGCATGATCCTGCACTCGCAGCAGTTGGCGGACGCAGGGGTCCCGTTCATCTTCGACCCGGGTCAGGCCATGCCGCTGTTCGGCGGGCAAGACCTGGAACAGTTCATCGACCAGGCCACCTGGGTGGTCGTGAACGACTACGAAGGCCAACTGGTGCAGGAACGCACGGGACTGTCTCCGGAACAGATTGCGGCGCGCTGCGAGGCGTACATCGTTACTCGTGGCGGGGAAGGCTCGCTCATTCACACGCGCAATGGTGTGGTGGAAATTCCCCCGGTGAAGGCCGAGTGCATCGCGGACCCGACCGGTTGCGGCGACTCCTACCGCGCGGCACTCATCTCCGGCCTGCAGGCGGGCCGCGACTGGGCCACCACGGGCCGCATGGCGTCGCTCATCGGCGCCATCAAGATTGCCCACCGCGGCACGCAGACTCACCACTTCACTCCGGAGGAGTTCGCGGACCGTTTCCGCGCCGCCTTCGGTTACGACTATCGCTGATGCGCCGGTCGCTCTGGCTTTGCGCCGCGGGCGGAATGCTGGCGGCGCTTCTGCCCGGGGCGTATGCCTTGGCGAAGCCCCCGATTGCGCCGGCCTTGCCGTCGGCGCGTGTTGTGGCGGCGCCCGCCGCGGCCCTTCCCGATTGGTCTGCCACGCTTGAGCGAATTGCCAACAGCGTGGTGGCCATCCAGATCGACCAGACCCGCGCGTTCGACACGGAGTGGAATACCTCCGCGCAAGCCACCGGATTCGTGGTGGATGCCGAACGCGGGTTGGTGCTGACCAACCGCCATGTGGTCACGCCCGGGCCCGTGACGGCGCAGGCCACTTTCCTGAACCGCGAAGAAGTGGAACTGCGCCCGGTTTACCGCGATCCGGTACACGACTTCGGCCTGTACCAGTACGACCCGCGGCAATTGCGTTTCGCCAAGCCCGAAGCCATTCCGCTCGCCCCCGAAGGTGCGCGTGTGGGAACGGAAATCCGGGTGGTCGGCAACGACGCGGGCGAGCAGTTGTCCATCCTCGCCGGCACGCTCGCGCGCCTGGAACGCGCCGCGCCGGAGTACGGCAAAGGCAAGTACAACGACTTCAATACCTTCTACCTGCAGGCGGCCTCCAGCACTTCGGGTGGCAGTTCGGGCTCGCCCGTGGTGGACCGTCTCGGGCGTGCGGTCGCGCTGAACGCGGGTGGTGCCGGCAACGCGGCCAGCAGTTTCTATCTGCCGCTGGAACGCGTGGTGCGGGCCTTGCGCTTGTTGCAGGCGGGCCAGCCAGTGCCCCGCGGTACCTTGCAGACGGTCTTCACGTACACGCCCTTCGACGAACTCGCGCGACTGGGCCTTGACGCCACCACTGAAGCGGCGGTGCGCAGCGCGCTGCCCGGCCGCACGGGCCTGCTCGTGGTGGCAGAAGTGCAGCCCGGCGCGCCTGCAGACGGGCAACTCGAAGTGGGCGATATCGTGTTGCAGGCCGAGGGCCGCTGGCTGGCGGACTTTCAGGCGCTGGATGCCCTGCTCGACGACAGCGTCGGCCGCGTGGTGCATCTGCAGGTACGCCGCGGGGACCGCATGGTGGACTGCACCGTGACCGTCGGTGACCTGCACGCCATCACGCCGGACCGCTTTCTCGAGTTCGGCGACGCCATCGTGCACCCGTTGTCCTACCAGATGGCGCGGCATTTCAATTTGCCGGTGAAGGGGGTGTTCGTCGCCAATCCCGGTTACCTGTTCGGTTCCGCCGGGGTACCCCGCGGTGCATTGCTCGTCTCCCTCGAGGGCAAGCCGGTGCCAAGCCTGGCGGCGCTGCGCGCCTTGCTGCTGGCAGTGCCCGAGGGTGGTCGCGCGGCGGTGCGTTTCGTGACCCAGGAAGATCCGCGCACGCCGCAGTTGCGCTCCATCACCGTCGAGCGCCGCTGGTTCCCGGCGCGTGAGTGCCAACGCGACGATACCGCGGGGCGCTGGCAATGCGCTGCCGTCGAAGCGGGCACACCCGCCTTGGTGGTGCCGGCGGCCAGCACCACTTTGCCGCCTGCGCCGGATGCGCGCAGCGCCCGCGTGGCGCCCTCGCTGGTGGTGGTGAACTACACGCTTCCCTACAGCGTCAGCGGTGTCACGGATCGGAGCTACAACGGTACGGGCCTGGTGGTGGATGCCGCGCGTGGTCTGGTGCTCGTCGACCGCAACACCGTGCCCGTTGCCTTGGGGGATGCACGGCTGACTTTCGGTGGTGCCGTTGAAGTCCCTGCACGCGTGGTCTACATCCACCCCCTGCACAACCTGGCACTGCTGGCTTACGACCCCGCGGCAGTGGGTACAACGCCGGTACGCAGCGCGGTTCTGGCACCGAAGCCCCTCAAGCCCGGCGATGCGGTGTGGGCCGTGGGCCTGCGCGCGGATGGCCGTCTGGCTTCCCAGGACAGCACGGTGTCTTCGGTGGAGCCGGCACAGTTCCCGCTCTCGCGTACCTTGCAGTTCCGCGAAGCGAACCAGGAATTGCTGCGGCTGGTGAACGGCCCCGAAGACTTCGACGGCGTGCTCACGGACGCCGGCGGCAACATCCACGCGCTGTGGAGCAGCTTCGCGTACGAAAATGGCCGCGAGATGGTGCAGCAGAATCTCGGCGTTCCGTTGGACGCGGCGATGGAAATGGTGCAGCGTTTCCAGTCCACGGCGCCGGCGTCAGCTTTGCGCACACTCGACGTTGAACTCGGCGCACTCATGCCTTCGGCAGCGCGCCGCTATGGCGTGCCCGCAGTCTGGCTCCAACGCCTGGCCGAGGCCGGCAAAGAGCAGCGGCAGGTATTGGTCATCACTCGCCTCACCGGCGGCAGTGATGCGGCGAAGCAGTTGCAGGCCGGTGACTTGCTGCTCGCCATCGACGGCAAGGTGGTCACGCGGTTCCGCGATGTGGAAGTACTGGCCCAACAGCCCCGCGTGAACGTCACCGTCTGGCGCGGTGGAGCCGAGGTGGTGGTCGAGGTGGCGACCACGGCTTTGCCGGCGCAGGAACTGGACCGCGTCGTGCAGTGGGCCGGTGCCACTTTGCACGCACCGCATCGTGCACTCGCCGCGCAGCGCGGCGTGGCGCCGGAAGGCGTGTTTGTCGCGTATTTCCTCTACGGTTCCCCGGCGACGCGCTACGGTCTCTGGGCGGGACGGCGCATCGTGGAAGTGGACGGTCAGCCAACGCCGGACCTCGACACCTTCCTCGCACGGGTTCGCCACAAGGCCGACCGCGCCTCGGTCCGTCTGCGCACCGTGACCTGGAACGGTTCGGTGGAAGTCATCACCCTCAAGTTGGACAAGCACTACTGGCCCGCTTACGAACTGAGGCTGGGCCCGCAGGGCTGGGCCCGTGTGGCGGTAGACTGAGCGTCGCCATGTCACAGTTCGATTTGTTCGGGAACCCGGTCGTTGCCAAACCTGCAGCGACGCCACGCAAGCCGCGCACTCCCCGCGCGGAGGCTGCGCCCGTGGAAGTGCCCGTGGCTGCGCCGATGGTGGAATCTGCGCTGCCATCGGTAGCCGTGGCGGCCGAACCTGTTGCCGCTGGGTCAGCGCCCGAAGTCATTCCCATGGGCGAGTGGTTGCCGGCCCCGCTGCCAAAACCCGTGGCTGCGGCTGCTCCGGTGCGCCGCAAGCCGGAACCGGAAGTGCTGCCCGCCGCCGCGGACGAAGCCCTGCTGGAACTGGCCGCGCACCTGCCCGAAGGCTTGCGGCTTGGCACTTCGAGTTGGGCGTTCCCCGGTTGGGCAGGGCTGGTTTACCGCGAGGAACAAGCGGAAACACTGCTTTCCCGCAAGGGTCTCGCGGCCTATGCGCGGCACCCCTTGCTGCGCAGCGTTGGCCTTGACCGCACTTTCTATGCGCCGATGTCGGCCGCGGAATTCGCGCCGATGGCGGAGGCCGTGCCCGAAGACTTCCGGTTTCTGGTGAAGGCCCACGCGGCGCTCACCATGCCCTTCGACCAATGGCGCCGCATGCCCTACGCCGGGCGCGCGCCGGTGGATCGGTTCCTGGACCCGGCCTACGCGGCGGACCGTGTCGTCGCTCCGGTGCTTGAAGGCCTGGGGCAACGGGCGGGCGTCATCCTGTTCCAGTTTCCGCCGCTGGGCCCGCCGTATGCGCGCACTGCCCTGCGCTTTGCGGATCACCTGTCCCGCTTTCTCGAAGGCTTGCCGGTGCTGCCGGTGGACGCGCAAGGCCGTGGTCCGCGCTATGCGGTGGAGATTCGCAACCGAGAGTTCCTCGGGCCTGCCTATGCGGCGACGCTCGGCGCGCGGGGCGTGGTGCACTGCTTGAATGTCCACCCGCGCATGCCATCACCCGCCGAACAAAGCCGCCTCATTCTCGATGGGCAGGCCATTGCCGGTACCGGTTCCCGCCCGCCGCTCACGGTGGTGCGCTGGATGCTGCACCCGGCCCATGAATACGCCGCGGCACGTGAGGAGTTCGCGCCGTTCAACCGCTTGGCTGCGCCGGATGCCGACAGCCGCAGCGCGGTTGCGGCCGAGGTGGCTGCGGCCTTGGCACGGCAAGACGACGTGATCGTCATCGTCAACAACAAGGCGGAAGGCTCGGCACCCCTCACGCTTCAGCAACTCGCCGCCGTCCTCGTGGCAGGTTCCGGGGTCGCATGAGTCTGCTGCCGGCGACGCCGGAAGGCTTGGCGGAAGCAGTCCGCCACTTGCGTGCCGGCGGCGTGGTCGGTCTACCCACTGAAACTGTCTACGGCTTGGCGGCCGCCGCGGACGACCCGACGGCGGTGGCGCGCGTCTTTGCTACCAAGGGGCGCCCGGCGGACCACCCACTCATCGTTCATCTCGCGGCCGCGGCGCCGGTGACACCGTGGGTGCGTGAATGGCCCGTGGCAGCGCAGCGTCTCGCCGCGGCGTTCTGGCCGGGGCCCCTGACGCTCGTGGTGCCGAAATCCGATGCAGTGCTGCCGGCAGTCACCGGTGGCCAGGACACGGTGGCCTTGCGCGTGCCCGCGCACCCGGTGGCGCAAGCCGTGCTGGCGGCTTTCGGCGGCGCGCTGGTCGCTCCTTCCGCGAATCGCTACGGAAGATTGAGTCCCACGCGGGCCGCCGACGTCGAACTGGAGTTCGGCGCTGCCGTGCCGGTGGTGGACGGCGGCGAGTGCGCGGTGGGCCTCGAGTCCACCATCGTCGCCTGCCTCGGTGGCGAGGTGCGCGTGCTGCGCCCAGGTGTCATTACGCCGGCGGCGCTCAGTCGGGCTGTC
>JBEGRA010000101.1:0-2964 GCA_041180705.1 Pseudomonadota bacterium
GCTGGTCTTCGCCCGTGTGTTTCTGGACGACACGGCGCTGCTTTGGGCCGGGCGAGTGTTCTATATCTGGATCACGGTATTCAATCTGTTCGTGGTATCCGTGTTCTGGAGTTTCATGACGGACACCTGGAACCGTGAACAGTCGGGGCGTTTGTTCGGCATCGTGGCCGCAGGTGGCAGTCTCGGTGGCTTGGCGGGGCCGGTACTCACTACCGGCATCGTGGAACGGTTGGGACTTTCCGCCGTCACGTTGGTGTCGGCCGTGTTGTTGAGCGGTGTCCTGGGTTGCATCCTGTGGCTGGTGCGGGCCAGTCGTGGTCGCGAAACTGAAGCGGACGAGGCGCCGGTCGGTGGCGGCTTGCTGGCAGGTCTAACGTTGCTTTTTCGCACGCCGTTCCTGCTCGGCATCGCGGCGTTGGTACTGCTTTCGTCTGTGGCGGGCATGATTGCCTACAACGAAATTGCCCGTATCGTGAAGGCTACCTATGCCACGCCGGAAGCACGCACGGTGTTCTTCTCGAGCTGGGATTTCATCATCAATCTCACCGCCCTGGTGCTCGCCTTTCTCTTCAGCAAAGTATCGAGGCGCCTTGGCGTTTCCGGTACGCTCGTGCTTTGCGCAGTGCTGGGGGCCGTGTCGTTCGTCTTCGTGGTGTTCGTACCGACGTTGCTGATGCTGGCGCAGTCGAATTGCGCGCGCCGCGCAGTGGAATTCGGCATGTTCAAGCCCGCACGTGATTCGCTTTACGGGGTCGCCGATGCGGAGAGCCGCTACAAGGCAAAGAACGCCATCGACACTGCCGTCTATCGCGGTGGCGATGTGATGGGCGCATCCTTGCACGGCGCACTGTCGAGTGCAGGCATGGGGCTCGCGCAGATGGGCGCCGTGGCAGCCGTGGTGGCCGGAACAATGGCAGTGGTGGCGTATGCCACGGGCCGCGGGTATGTGGCCCGCGGCGGACGTTGAAGGGGAAGGAACGTGACAAGCAAGCGTGGCGCGCTCTCATGGCGCCGTTGGGCTGGATGGACCGTGGCGGTGCTGGTCATTGCCGGCGGCTACTGGAAGTGCAGTCAGGGCGGCAAGAAGGACGAGGTTTCCTATGAAACCGAAGCAGTCGTCGTCGGCGACCTGACGGAGACGGTATCCGCCAACGGAACGCTGAACCCGGTCACCCTTGTCAATGTGGGTACGCAAGTGTCGGGCACGGTTCGGCAACTCCAGGCGGACTTCAATGATCGCGTTCGCGCCGGGCAGGTACTGCTGGTGCTGGATGACCGCGTGTATTCCGCCTCCGTTCGCCAGCTCACTGCCAATTTGCGCAGTGCCACGGCACAGGCCGAGTTGGCTGCCGGCAACTTGCAGCGAGGCGAGGCGGTGTTCGCCAAGGGCGTCATCTCGCGCCAGGACGTGGAGCAGTTGCGCCAGCAGGCCACCAGCGCCGCTGCCCAGCGCGATGTCGTCGCGGCGCAGCTCGACCGGGAAAAGACCAACCTCGGCTACACGGTCATCCGCTCGCCCGTGTCGGGCGTCGTGGTGTCCCGTGAAGTCGATATCGGGCAGACGGTGGCCGCCAGCTTCCAGACGCCGACTCTGTTCAAGATTGCCCAGGACCTGTCGAAGATGCAGATCAACGGCAGCTTTGCCGAGGCGGACATCGGGCGCCTGGCTCCCGGGCTCGGGGTGAAGTTCACGGTGGACGCTTACCCAGAGCGTACCTTCACCGGTGCCATTCGCGAAGTTCGCCTGCAGCCCAAGACCGTGCAGAACGTCGTCAACTACGATGTCGTCATTGGCGTAGAAAATCCCGACCTCAAACTGCTGCCAGGCATGACGGCCTACGTGAACGTATTGCTCTCCGAGCGCAAGGGCGTGTTGCGAGTTCCGGCTTCCGCATTCCGTTTCAAGCCGCCGTCGAAGCCTGGCGACAGCGCGGACAAGGGCAAGCGCGAGGGCAAGGGAGAAGGCAAGCGTCGTTGGGCGGGGGCTGCCAACGGCCAGCACACGCCAGGCGCCGGGCCGGGAGCAGAAGGGCGGATGCGACCTTTGTACGTCCTTCGCGGCAAGGAATTGGAGCGGGTGATGGTGCGCACAGCCGCCACCGACAAGCGGTTCGTCGAGATTCTTCCGGGAACCTTGAAGGCCGGCGATCTGGTCGTCACTGGTGTTTCAGGCGAGGCAGGCCGCGGGCCCCGCGTGCGGATGTTCTGACATGGCCGTCATGGAACTCGCCGGAGTCCTCAAGGACTACACGACCGAAGCGGAAACGCTGCGGGTACTGAAGGGCATCGATTTGAACATCGAGGCCGGTGAGTTCGTCGCGATCATGGGGCCGAGTGGTTCCGGCAAGTCGACGCTCATGAACATCCTTGGCTGTCTCGACGTTCCGAGCGGCGGCGAATACCGTCTCGCCGGGTCTGGCGTCAGTGAACTGGATGACTCGGCGCTCGCCGGACTGCGGAACAAGACCTTGGGCTTCGTGTTCCAAGGGTTCAATCTCATGCCTCGCAGCAGCCTTGAAGACAACGTGGCGCTGCCACTGGTTTACGCCGGCGTGGGCCGAAGCGAACGGCGCGAACGCGCCAGGGAAATGCTGGCCAAAGTAGGGCTGGATGGTTACGCCCGCAGTCTGCCGAACCGCATTTCCGGTGGGCAGCAGCAACGCGTGGCCATCGCCCGAGCCCTCGTCGGACAACCGGCGGTGGTCTTGGCGGACGAGCCGACCGGCAATCTCGACTCCACCACCAGTGCGGAAATCATGCGTTTGTTCGAACGCCTGAACCGCGACGAAGGCGTCACTTTGGTGCTGGTGACCCATGAGCAGGACATCGCCGCCTGGGCCAAGCGCCTGGTGCAACTGAAGGACGGGCTTATCCAATACGATGGGCCTGTTCCCGCCGAGTTCCGGAGGCACGAATGATTGGCCCACTCGTAGGGGAGGCCCTGCGCGCCATGGCCGCCAACCG
>JBEGRA010000102.1:0-3779 GCA_041180705.1 Pseudomonadota bacterium
ACCGTTGCATGGCGCGGACAACGTGCGGGAAGTCGCGCGGGCCGTCATTGCTCGCGGAGCGGACGTACTGAAAGTGGGCGCGAGCGAACGGGCAGGCCTGGCCGCGACGGACCCGCGTCGGCAGGAATTGACGATGGAAGAGATGCAGGCGGTGGTGCAGGAGGCCGCGGCCCACGGTCTTTATGTGGCGGCACATGCGCATGGACGCAGTGGGGTGAATGCCGCGGTTCGTGCGGGCGTGCGAAGCATTGAGCATGGCACGTGGATAGATGACGAGACGCTGGCGCTCATGAAGCAAAAGGGCACGTTCTTCGTGCCGACGCTCGCCATCATGAGTCCGCTGGGGGACCCGCACGGTGACAGCGCAGACGATGTGGCGCTGCAATTGCGCACGCACTCGATGATGCGCCCCTTGCGCGAGGCAGTCCGCAAGGCGCATGCGCTGGGTATTCCGGTAGCCGTCGGTACCGACGGCGACTACGGCGAAGGGGAAAGTGCGCGCGTCCGCCCGGGCTACGAGGTGGAAGAGTTGGTGAAGTTGGGCTTCACGCCCATGGAAGCGATTCGCGCGGCCACGTATGAGTCGGCACGGGTGCTGGGCATCGACGGCCGTACCGGCAGTGTGGCTGTCGGTCTCGAGGCCGACCTGCTGGTGGTGGAACGGGACCCTCGCGTCGATACCAGCACCCTGTTCGAGCCGATGCTGGTCGTGAACAACGGCGATGTGGCGCTGAATCGCTTTTACTGACCGGGCTAAAATGCCGCCATGCATCCCTTCGACACTGCCATTCACCTCGAGCGCGTCGCCGAGGACACGTTCCGTGCCCATACCAGCGCGGCCTATGCCAACCAGATCGGGCCGTTTGGTGGAATAACGGCCGCGACCTTGCTGAACGCCGTGCTGCAACATCCGCAGCGCGTTGGTATCCCGGTTACCCTGACCGTGAACTTCGCCGCGGCGGTAGCCAATGGCGAATTCACCGTGGGGGCGCGTGCGGTGCGTACCGGTCGCTCTACGCAACACTGGGTGGTGGAAGCAAGCCAAGCCGGCGCGGTGGTCACCACGGCTACCGCCGTCACGGCCGTGCGGCGCGAGACCTGGTGCGGCAGTTGTACCCAGCCTCCGCAGGGTTTGCCACCACCGGAGGCCATCTCCCGGCTGGATGGGCCCGGCGCTCCCATCTGGTTCGCCAACTACGACATGCGTTCCATCTATGGCGGGTACCCGGCGGTGGAAAATCTGCCTGGGCAGCCCGTGGATGCGCGTGAAGAGGATTCACGCTCTGCCGGCTGGCTGCGGGACCGCCCCGGCCGCCCGTTGGACTTCGCGAGTCTGGCTGCCCTGTGCGATGCGTTTTATCCGCGCGTCTTCGTGAAGCGCCGCGCCATCATGCCCGCCAGCACGATTTCGCTGACGATTTATTTCCACGCCGACGAGGCGTTACTCGCGGCGCAGGGCGAGCAGTTCCTGCTCGGGGTCGCGGAAGGCATCCATTACCGGCATGGCTTTTTCGACCAGCGCGCTGAACTGTGGGGCGCCGGCGAGCAGTTGCTCGCCAGCACCCATCAGGTGATGTTCTTCCGCGAGTGAGGGACCGGTCGCCTGTTACAGGCGGTGCAGTGCGCAGAGCTTGTGACCGTCCGGGTCGCGCAGGTAGGCGAGGTAAAGCGCGCCGGAAGGGCCGCTGCGCACGCCAGGCGGGTCCTCGCAGGCGGTGCCACCTGCAGCGAGGCCCGCGGCATGCCAGGCATCGGCGTCAGCAGGCGTTGCGGCGGCGAAGCCGAAGGTGCTGCCGTTGGCGACGCTGGCCGGCTCACCATTGATGGGCTTCGTTACGGCGAAGATGCCGGTGGCAGTACGGTAGAACACGCGGTTGCCATTGATGGCACCCGGCGGCACTCCGAGCGTGCCAAGCAGGGCGTCGTAGAAGGCCTTGGCGCGTTCGAGGTCGTTCGTGCCGATCATGATGTGCGAAAACATGGAGTGCTCCCGGGGTGACGGCAAGTCTTTGCCGCGCGTGAATGATGCAGAAGCAGTGTAACCGGGGTGCACAGGATGCGGTGTTGCGTGTACTCTTCGCTTCCATGACGCCCCCTCATGTTTCCCTTCATGCTGCTCCCCGTTTGCGCCGCGCTTTCGCGAGCCTGTTGGCAGCTCTCTCGCTGACGCTGTTCATCCTGCCGAGTGTGGCAGCAGCCCCTGTGTACGCTCCCGCCGATGCGGTCGCCAAACAGCACCGTCACAAGCACCATAAGAAAGCCCCGAACGCACAGGGTCGAATTCATCGTCACGGCAAGGCGAACCCACCGGTAGGTGCTCAGGCGGCGCCCGGTGATGCTGGAACGCCCAAGCCACGCAGCGCCGGCCGCCCGGACGTGCGTGCGGGTTCGTACATGGTGCTGGACGAGCGCGGTGCGCAGGTGTTGGCTGCCAGCCACGAAGACAAGCCGGCACCCATTGCCTCCATCACCAAGTTGATGACTGCGATGGTGGTACTGGAGGCGGGGCAATCGCTCGACGAGTCCATCACCATCGGCCCGGATGAGGTTCGTGGCACTCGTGGCAGCGCTTCGCGCCTTGTGCCTGGCACCACGCTGACGCGCGGCGAACTGCTGCGGTTGGCCCTCATGTCGTCGGAAAATCGGGCAGCGTTTTCGCTCTGCAACCATTACCCGGGCGGCAAGCAGCCCTGCATCGCCGCCATGAATGCCAAGGCCCAGGCTCTGGGCATGCGTTCCACGCGCTTCGTGGAGCCCACCGGGCTGTCGCCCCAGAACGTTGCCAGCCCCCGGGACCTCTCCAAGCTGGTTCTGGCGGCGTCCGGCAACGCTCGTATTGCCGAATACTCCACCACGCCGCGCTATACGGTCACGCTGCGTCGGCAGCAGGCCGAGTTCCACAACACCAACCCGCTCGTGAAGAGCCCGGCTTGGGAAATAGCGCTGCAGAAGACCGGCTATATCGCCGAAGCAGGTCGGTGCCTGGTCATGCGTACGATCATCGATGGCCGCGACGTGGTCATCGTCTTGATGAATTCTTGGGGTACCCAGACGCGGTTCGCCGATGCGCGCCGCATTCGCGCCTGGATCGAGAAGCGCCGGCCGGGGTTGCCGGCCTGACTCCACCAGCACTGGGGCTGCTGGTCGGGCGGGCGCTTGGGCTCGGAAAACACGGAGTCCGGGGAGGGGGCTTTCGTGCACACTGTGCTTTCACGAGCCTTGACCGTCTATGACGGCCACGAGGTCGCCGTTGGAGTCTGCCATGTCCACATTCGATCATCCTGCCCTCATCCAGAACATCAGCCAGTCGCTGGTCAGTTTTCGCAAGTCACAGCCGGAGGCCATGCAGGGTTTCGGGCAATTGGCCAAAGCCGCGATGGCCAGTGGTGCCATCGAGGAAAAGCACAAGGAGCTGATGGCACTGGCCATCGGAATTACCCAGCACTGCTCCGGTTGCATCGGGTTTCACGTGAAAGCGCTCCGCCGTTTGGGTTGTACCCGGCAGGAGCTCGACGAAATGCTCGCTATCTGCGTCTACATGGGCGGTGGGCCGGCCTTGATGTACACCGCTGAGGCCGTGGCGGCTTGGGAAGCGTTTGGTGAAGGCGGGAAGTGAATTCCGGCTTGGTCGACTTTCGAAAGCTTGAAGGAAACACATCATGAAAAAGAATGTCGGCGGTCTTGACCGCGTTTTGCGAATTGTCGTTGGTCTGGTCCTGATGGTCCTGGCGGCTACCGGTCAGGTAGGCGCTTGGGGTTGGTTGGGTGCCGTGGTATTG
>JBEGRA010000103.1:0-13760 GCA_041180705.1 Pseudomonadota bacterium
TCCACTACACGCACCGCGTAGGTGCAGTGGTGGTGGCGCTGCTGCTGGGTTGGTTGGCTTTGCTGGCATGGCGTCGTGCCCAGTCTGCCGAACTGCGCTTTGCTGCAGCGGGCGTGGCAGCGGCCCTGCTGCTGCAATGGCTCATCGGCGCAAATCTCATCTTGCGGGGCTTCCCGCTGTGGCTCGGCACGGCGCATAACGCCGGCGCTGCACTGCTGTTGCTGTCGATGGTGGCCCTCGCGCGCTACCTGTGGCCGCAGGAACGAGTACGCGCATGACCGCCGAAGCCGCCCTCGCACCACGCCGGCCGCTTTGGCAGGAGTTCTACGAACTCACCAAGCCCAAGGTCGTCATGCTCATCGCGTTCACGGCGGTGGTAGGCATGTTCCTGGCCGTGCCGGGCATGGTGCCCTGGCAGCCCCTGCTGCTCGGCACGGCCGGCATCTGGCTGGCCGCAGCTTCCGCCGCCGCCATCAACCATGTCATCGACGCGAACATCGACGCCGACATGGGCCGCACGATGAACCGACCGCTGCCCACCGGCTCGCTGACGGCCCGCTCCGCGCTGCTGTTCGCGCTGGCCATCGGCGTGTTGTCGATGGTGGTGCTGGTGGTGTTCGTGAACACGCTCACCGCGGTACTCACCTTCTTCTCGCTCATCGGCTATGCCATCGTCTATACGGTCTGGCTGAAGCGCGCCACGCCGCAGAACATCGTCATCGGTGGCTTGGCCGGCGCGGCGCCGCCGTTGCTGGGCTGGACCGCCGTCACGGGCGAAGTGCACGGCCACGCCCTGCTGCTGGTGCTCATCATTTTCGTCTGGACCCCGCCGCATTTCTGGGCGCTGGCCATCGCGCGTCGTGACGACTACGCGAAAGTGAACATCCCCATGCTGCCCGTGACACACGGCGTGGCATTCACGCGGTTGCACGTGTGGCTGTACACGGTGCTGCTGGTCATCGTCACGCTGCTGCCGTTTCTTACCGGCATGTGCGGGTGGGTGTATCTGGCCGCACTGGTTCCGCTGAACGCGGTGTTCCTGTGGTACGCGTGGCGGATGTGGCGACCACCCGTGCAGCCGAACCTGCCCATGGCCACTTTCCGCTACAGCATCTACTACCTGATGCTGTTGTTTGCGGCGCTGCTCATCGACCACTACGTGCGCTGAGGCGCCCGCACGGCGCCTCAGCGGGCGGCGCGGTCGCCCACGTAAGGGTTGGTGCGCCGCTCGGCGCCGAAGCTGGAGGTCGGGCCGTGGCCCGGCACGAAGCGGATGTCATCCCCCAGCGGAAACAGCTTGCCGCGAATGGAGGCGAGCAGGTCCGCGTGATTGCCGCGGGGGAAATCCGTGCGACCGATGGAACCCGCAAACAGGACGTCCCCGACGAATGCCACCCGCGATGGCGCATGAATGAATACCACGTGCCCCGGCGTATGGCCCGGACAGTGCACCACGTCCAGCACCAGTTCACCCACGGTCACGGTGTCGCCGTCGTCCAGCCAACGGTCCGGCGTGAACACTTCGGCGGGCGGAAAGCCATAGTTGCGCGCATTCTCGGGTAACTGCTGAATCCAGAAGTCGTCCTCGCGCTGCGGCCCTTCCACGGGGACACCCGTCCGCGCACGAACCGCCGCCGTTCCCGCGCAATGGTCGAGATGCCCGTGCGTCAGCAGCACCTTCTGGAGCGTAAGACCGCGCTTGGCTATTTCGGCGAGCAGGGCGTCCACTTCGCCACCCGGGTCCACCAACGCGGCCTGCAGCGTGCGCGTGCACCACACCAGCGAGCAGTTCTGCTGGAAGGGGGTGACCGGAAGGATGACGACACCCATGGGTGCCGCTGTCGAAGGTGCAGTCGAGTTCATCCGGCAATGCTACCGCGGTTCGCGGTCCAGCCAACCCAGCACGCGCCGCACCAGCGAGACCGCCATGGCGCCGCGGGTGAGATAGCGCAGAGCACGCGCGGGCTTCAGCACCAGCAGGGCAGCCGCCGCAGCCGCCAGCACCACGGGCTTGCGGGTGGCCGCCCGTGCCAGCCCCACCGCATGCTCCACGCCCGCGAAACGCTCCTGGAGTGCGCGGGACTGTCCGACCAGATCGGCGCGCAGCAACCGGCTGCGCGCGAGCAGGCGTTCGCGACGCGCCCGCAGCGCCTGACTCACAGGCCCTCGCCCGGGCCGTCGCCCAAGCTCTCGCCCCGGCCCTGACCCAGCGCCACCCGATCGCGTTCCAGTTCGTCACGCGTGGCGGCCAACAGCGCCGGCCGCTCGCGCATCTGCCGCCGAACGGCGTACCAGCCCGAAGCGGCAACCAGGGCAAACAGCGCTGTCAGCCCGCCTGCGGCCGCGAGCCGGTGGCTTTCCCAACAGGCCACCAACACCGTGACGCCCGCGAACACCAAGGCCAGCGTCGCAGCCAGCAAGGAGGCCATGGACCAGAGCAGGAGCCGCGCCAGACGGTGCATCTCCTCCTCGAGTTCGGTGGTGACCAGCTCGAGCCGGGTAGCCGCGAGCGCGAGCAAGGTCGCCAGCAGGCGCCGCAGCGAATCCAGCAGTCCCCCGCCCGCGGCGTCGCTCATTTGCGCCCCGCCAGATACCCGATGAGAAAAGCCGCGCCCGCCGCAATCCCCAGCACCTGCCAGGGGTTGTCGCGAACGTAGCGGTCCGCCTCGCGGGCGGCTGCGCGGGCCTGCGCTGCCAGATCCTGCTCCAGTGAACCGATGCGGTCGCGCGCCTGCCGCACGGAGGCCTCGGCCCGGCTACGCGCTTCCTGAACCCGCTCGCCGGCCTGACCGGCCGTGGCCTTCAGCAAGGCCTCGGCGTCTTCGACCACCGTCCGCAGGTCTTCCAGCAATTTGTCCGTCGACACTTCAGCGTTCATGGGCTGCTCCTTCCGGCCGTCCTGGCCGCAATGCCTGTTGCCTCGGGCGCGTTTGGGGCACGCCATGGGTCCCAACATGGAGCCTATACTGCGCCTTGCCAGCCCTCGGTGGGCAAGCCTACGGAAAGTACCAGCATGGCCTACGACCCGAACAACCTCTTCATGCGCATCATCCGCGGGGAACTCCCCTGCGTGAAGGTCTACGAAGACGCCGACGTGCTCGCCTTCATGGACATCATGCCGCAGAGCGAAGGCCACACGCTGGTAGTGCCGAAGGTCGCCGGCGAGAACCTGCTCGACACACCTCCCGCCTCCATCGCGGCTGCCATGGCGGTGGTGCAGCGTCTGGCGCAGGCGGCGCCACAGGCCTTCGGCTGCCCGGGAGTGATGGTGGCGCAGTTCAACGGCCCTGCGGCCGGTCAGACCGTGTTCCATCTGCACTTCCACATCATCCCCCGCTGGCTCGACCGCCCCTTCGGCGCCCACGCCCAGCGCAAGGCGGACCCGGAGGTGCTGGCGGCGCATGCGGCAAAACTCCAACAAGCACTGGCAAATTTGCCGCAGTGACAAGGCCTGCTTGAAGCGGCGGCCTCAGAGCCTGTCCTGCACAAAAAGTTCCCGTACAAACGCTGTATGCCGTGTTTCATTTGCATGAAACCTGTGGCAGCATCGAAGCACTGCGCGTACCACAGGTGTTGCGCATCTACAACAGTACGGGGAGATATCCAAATGACCAGCCGACGCCACCCCCAAGCCAGCGTGCTTGGCGCGTGCATCCTTGCGGTCCTTGCTTCCGCTGCGGCCTATGCCGCGCCCGCGGAAGACCAGGCTGCCGCTGAAGCCACCACGCCGAAGAAGGCCGACAAGGCCAAGGACCAGGAAGTCGCCGAAGTTGTCGTGACCGGTTCGCGCCTGCGCCGCACCGAATACACCTCCGCTTCGCCCATCACGGTCATCACCAGCGAGCAGACCTCGCTGGAAGGCCTGCTGAGCGCCTCCGAAATCCTGCAGAAGTCGACGCTGGCCGCCGGCTCGCAGCAGATCAACGACCAGACCACCGGCTTCGTGACGGAAAACGGCCCCGGCGCCAACACCCTGTCGCTGCGTGGCCTCGGCGCCAGCCGCACGCTGCTGCTGCTCAACGGGCGTCGCCTCTCGCCCGCCGGTTCGCGTGGCCAGCTGGCCGCCGCGGACCTCAACGTCCTGCCGGAATCCATCATCCAGCGCACGGAAATCCTGAAGGACGGCGCGTCTTCGGTGTACGGCTCCGACGCCGTGGCCGGCGTCGTCAACATCATCACCCGCAAGGGCATGAATGGTGGCCAGGTCGCCGTGAAGGGCAACTACGTGACGCAGGGCGGCGGCGAAAGCCGTCAGGTCAGCGCCGTGTGGGGCAAGAGCTGGGACCAGGGCGGCTTCAGTATCGCCCTCGAGTACTACAAGCGCGAACCGCTGCGCCTCAGCGACCGTGACTTCCTCTCCTGCGCCCAGGACCGCGTCGTCAACGTCACCACGAACCCCAACTCCGTGTTCTTCGGTTCGGTGGGCCAGCCGCTCGACATCATCGACCCGGCCACCGGCCAGTCGAAGTGCTTCAACATCCTGAACGGCGTCATCGACCGTCTGCAGACGGGCGGCCGCTACGTGCCGGACTCGACCGTCACGGCGGGCAGCGGCTACGCGCCGTACCCGAACCTCGTGAACGCGGCCGGCGGCTGGCGTCGCGTCGGCCTCACCTACGCGAACATCACCACTGCGCTGGGCGCCGCCTCCACGCTGCAGCAGCGTCTGGACGGCTGGGAGGCCACACAGGCCGCCATCCCGTACGCGCCGGAGCGTTTCCTGTCGAAGACCTTCATCTCGCCGGTCACCCGCAAGAGCGCCTACCTCGAAGGCTCCTGGGAATTCAGCCCGGCGCTGAACGTCTACGCGGAAGCGCTGTTCAACAAGCGTGAATCGGCCCAGGAAAGCTGGCGTCAGCTGTTCCCGAACGTCTCGGCCAGCAACTGGTCGAACCCGTTCGGCCAGATTGCCCGCTCCATCCCGCTCATCCCCACCAACAGCGACCAGTCGGTGGACTTCAAGCGCTACGTGGTGGGTGCCAACGGCAACTTCACGGGCTTCGGCGGCAAGGAATGGAAGTACGACGTGTTCGTGCAGCGTTCCGAGTCCAGCGCTGACTACACCAACGACATCATCTACAACGACCGCGTCGTTGCCACGACGGGCGCCGGCACCTGCAACCAGGCCGCCATCACCATCTCCGGCGGCACTTGCCAGCAGGTGAATTGGTTCAGCCCGACGATGATTGCCACCGGCCAGTTCAGTGCCGCGGAAGCCGCGTTCCTGTTCACCCGCGAAACGGGTCACACGAAGTACGAGCAGACGCTGTACGGCGCTTCCGTGAACGGCAACCTGTTCAGCCTGCCGGCCGGTGAAGTCTCCATGGCCCTCGGTTTCGAAGGCCGCAAGGACAGCATCGACGACACGCCGGGCTTCAACGCCCGCAACGGCAACCTCTGGGGCCAGACCTCCGCCGGCCGCACGAAGGGCAGCGACAAGGTGAAGGAATTCTTCGGCGAAACGGAAATTCCGTTGTTGTCGGACATGTTCCTCGCCAAGCGCGTCAGCCTGAACGCCTCGGCCCGCTGGACGGACTACGACAGCTACGGCTCGGACACCACCTACAAGGTGGGCCTGAACTGGCAGATCGTCGACTCCGTGCGTCTGCGCGGCAGCTACGGCACTTCGTTCCGCGCTCCTGCGCTGTACGAACTGTACCTCGCCAACCAGACCGGCTTCCTCGGCCAGACGTCCATCGACCCCTGCATCAACTGGGACACCAGCAGCAACCCGCAGATCGTCAAGAACTGCGGTCCGCAGGGCATCAATCTGCCTGCCGCCTGGACCAACGCGAACTCCTCGGCGCTGGTCATCACCGGTGGCGGTGCGGGCGTCCTGACGGCGGAAACCTCGAAGGCCTGGACGGCGGGCATCGTGCTCACCCCGAAGGACCTGCCGCTCAGCCTCGCGGTTGACTGGTGGCGTATCGAAGTGGCCAACGAAGTGTCGCAGTTCGGTGCGGCCAACATCGTCGGCTCCTGCTACGGTTCCGAGCGCTTCCCCAACGACCCGTTCTGCTCGCTGTTCACGCGCCAGCTCACCGCCGGCGCGCCGAACTACGGTCAGATCACCGAAGTGCGCAACTCGTACGTCAACATCTCGAACCAGGTGGCGGAAGGTATCGACTACACCGCGCGCTGGCAGCAGAAGGTGGGTGCCTACACCCTGACTTCGAACGCTCAGGTGACGTACAACCTCGTTGGCAGCAACCAGGTGTTCAAGGACTTCGCGCCCACGAACAACCTGGACACCATCTACTCCAACAAGTGGGTGGGCACCATCGACACTCGTCTCGAGCGTGGTCCGTGGACCATGAACTGGACGATGCGCGCCTTCTCGAAGGCGTCCAACGACCGGTTGTTCGGTGGCGACACGTTCGGCTGGCGCGGTTTCGCGGACTGCGGTACGCAGGCCACGCCGACCACCACTTGCGTCCAGGCTCGCTACGACCAGACGGCCAACCTCAGCATCACGCACGACCTCTCGGTCCGCTACCGTGCTGACAAGTGGACGACGATCGTGGGCGTGCAGAACCTGCTGAACGAGGACCCGCCGCTCCTGTCGACCGGTTCGGGCGCCATCCGTATCGGCAACGCCGTTGGTATCTCGAACTACGACATCCTGGGCCGTCGCTTCTTCGTGAACGCGACCTACAGCTTCTAAGAAGAAGCAGACCGGGCCTCCGGGCCCGGTCGGATGACCCGCAAGGGAACTTGGGCCCGGGTGGCAACACCCGGGCCTTTTTCATGCTTGTGGGAGGGAGCTTGCTCCCGACTCCAATACCCGCGAGTTGTGGGAGGGAGCTTGCTCCCGACTTCGGTTGCTGCCGCCGCTTCAGCGGCGCCAGAACGCCGGCGTGAACACCACCAGCACGGTGAAGACTTCGAGACGCCCCAGCAGCATGGCGGCCACGGCGATCCAACGTCCGGCATCAGTCAAATGCTGGAAGCTGGCGGAAACACTGCCGAGCCCGGTGCCGGTGTTGTTCAAGGTAGTGGCGACAGCAGACCAAGCCGAAATCTGGTCCATGCCCGTCATCATCAGCGCCAGCATGAGCACGCCGAACAACAGCAAATAAACGGCAAAGAACCCAGCCACCGCCGACAGCACGCGCGGAGGAACCGGACGACCGGCGTACTTCACCAGCACTTCAGCGCTGGGGTGGATGAGGCGGCGCATCTCCGCCTGCGCTTCACGCGCCACCAACTGCCAGCGGATGAGCTTCATGCCACCCGCCGAACTGCCGGCGCAGCCGCCGATGAACGTCGCGAGAATGAGCAAGGGCGGCAAAGGGCCGGGCCAGGACTGGAACCCCTCGGTAACGAAACCGGTAGTGGTCTGCATCGCCACCCAAGCGAAGGTGGCGTGGCGCAATGTCATGCCGGGCGACGGATGGACACTGTGGTTCCACAGGTAAAACGCCATGAACAAGGCCATCAGCAACAGCACCGCGCAATAACCGCGGAACTCCGGGTCCGACCAGTACTGGCGAAGCCCGCCACCCTTCAGCAAGGCGAGGAAGTGCAGGGTGAAGTTCACGCCACCCAGGAACATGAACAGAATGGCCACCCACTCGATGTTCGGGTTGTGGAAATAACCGAGGCTGGCATCGTGGGTGGAAAATCCACCCGTGGAGACCGTCGAGAACGCGTGGGCCACCGCGTCGAACAGTTCCATGCCGGCAATGTGATACGCCGCGGCACAAGCCACCGTGAGCAACAGGTAAACCAGCGACAGCATCTTGGCGGTCTGCATGAGTCGCGGCGTCAGTTGCTGGTCCTTCACGGCGCCCGGGGCTTCGGCGCGGTACAACTGCATGCCACCGACGCCCAGCACGGGCAGCAAGGCAACGGCCAGCACGATGATGCCGCCACCGCCCAGCCATTGCATCTGCTGGCGGTACCACAACACCGAACGCGGCAGGCTATCGAGGCCACTGATGACGGTGGCGCCAGTGGTGGTGAACCCGGAGACTGCCTCGAACATCGCGCCGGCGAAATCCAACTCGGGGCGGTCGGCAAAGACCAGCGGCAAGGCACCCGCCATGCCGATGACAGCCCAGAACAGCGTTACCAGCACGAAGCCGTCACGCAGACGCAACTCGCGGGTGACATGGCGATTGGGCCACCAGGCCAACAGACCCACGGCACCCACGAGGGCAAAGGCCTTCACGAAAGCGAGCCACTCGCCATCGGCGAACAGCCACGACACCACCACGGGCGGCAACAACGTAACGCTGAAGCCCAGCAGCAGCAGACCCAGCATGCGCAGCACGACGTTCTGATTCATGGCAAGGCCTACAGCAGCGAGGGCGGTGCCTGGAAGAGCTTTTCCACCGCCTCCACATGGCGGCTGTCCGTGATGAACAGGATGACGTGGTCCCCCTCTTCGAGACAAATGTCGTGGTGGGCCATCATCACCTCGTCACCACGAACCACTGCGCCGATGGAAGCACCCGGCGGCAGCGGTACCTGCTCGATGGTGCGCCCGACCACCCGCGAGATGCGCGGGTCGCCGTGGACGATGGCCTCGATGGCCTCGGCCGTGCCGCGGCGCAGGCTGTGTACGCGAACCACGTCGCCGCGTCGCACCTTCTCCAGCAGCGACCCGATGGTGATGGTCTGCGGCGAGATGGCCACGTCGATCCGGTCGTTCTCCATCATGTCCGCGTAGGCGGGGCGATTGATGAGCGCCATGACCTTGGTCGCGCCCAGCTTCTTGGCCAGCAACGACGAGAGGATGTTCGCCTCCTCGGCATTGGTGACGGCGCAGAACACGTCCATGCTGTCGATGTTCTCTTCCAGCAGCAGCTCTTCGTCCGCGGCATCGCCGGTCAGCACGATGGTGCTGCGCAGCAGCGCGGCGGCACGACGGGCGCGACGCGGATCGCGCTCGATGAGTTTGACCTGATTCTTTTCCTCGAGCGCCTGCGCCAGACGCAGACCGATGTTGCCGGCACCGGCGATAAGCACACGCTTCAGCGGCGCTTCGTTGCGCCGCAGTTCCCGCATCATGGTCTTGATATCGGGCGTGGCCGCCACGAAGAACACCTCGTCGTCCGGCTCCACCACGGTGTCGCCGTCCGGGATGATGCTGCGACCGCGCCGGAAGATGGCGGCCACGCGCACGTCGGTCTTCGGCATGTGTTCGCGCAGGCTGCGCAAGGCGCTGCCCACCAACGGGCTGCCTTTGGCAGCACGAACCCCCACCAGACGTGCGCGGCCGTCGGCGAAATCCACCACCTGCACCGCACCCGGGTACCGAATGAGGCGCTCGATGTAATCCACCACGAGCGTTTCGGGACTGATGCAGACATCGATGGCGAAGGCTGCGCCCTCGCCGAACAACTGTTCCCGATTCAGATAGTCCGGCTTGCGGATACGCGCAATCTTCTTGGGCGTACGGAAGACGTTCCACGCCACCTGGCAGGCGACCATGTTGATCTCGTCGCTGTTGGTGAGCGCGACGATCATGTCTGCCTCGGTGCCGCCGGCGGATTCCAGCACTGCGGGGCTGCAGGCGTTACCCGCGATGGTGCGGACGTCCAGCCGGTCCTGCAGTTCGCGCAGCACCTCCTCGTCGTTATCGACGACAGTGACCTCGTTGGCCTCTTCGCGGGATAGCTTCGCCGCGGCGGTACGGCCTACCTGGCCGGCTCCCAGGATGATGATTTTCACGGCGACCTGCTTCCGCCCGCGCGCCCGGAGGCGCCAAGGTTGGCAGTGTATCGCGCCCGGCGGGGCGTGGCTTCAGGAAGCGGACGGCAGGCCGAGCATTTGCCGCGCCATGCCCGCCAGCGCGAGCGGACTGAACGGCTTCACCAGATATTGGTTGGCGCCGGCCTCGAGGCCCTCGGCCACGTCCAGGCGCTGCCCGCGGGCCGTGACGAGAATGATGGCCAGACCCCGGTTGGCCGGGTCCGACCGGAGTTGCCTGCAGACATCCAGGCCGCTTGGCCCCCCGGGCATCATGACATCGCAGACCAGCAGGCGCGGCTGGTGCGTGGCGCACAAGGACAGCGCTTCGTTGCCGTTGGCAGCCACGTGCACCGCCACCCCCAGTGTCTCGAAGGTAGCTTGCAGCAGGAGTTGCATGGCTGGCTGGTCGTCGGCGACCACCACTACGGGAAGGATTTCTGGCACTTCGAACCACCGGTCCGGGAGCAGCCTCGTGTGTAACCCGATTGGGGTAATTGCGCAAGCATCCCGACCCTTGGCCGAACATTCCAGACGGCCTTCCACGCGAAATCCGGACCACCGCCCCGCCGCCTGAGCCCTTGGCGATGCTCGGCGGAGATGTACTATTGATGAAATTTCGACAATGGGCAGCACCACCACGGAGTGCGGCCCCAAGGAAGCGGCGCATGTACGGTTTGGTCAATCGTTCCTTCGAAGACATGGTGATGGAACGCTGGGGGCGCACCAGCTGGGAGGCGGTTTGTGCCCGCGCGGGTGTGGACGTGCAGGTGTACGTGCTGAACGAACCCTACCCGGACGACCTGACCTACGCGCTCGTGATGGCTGCGACGGAGGTCGTCGGCATGCCTGCGGAGCAACTGCTGCGGGAGTTCGGCCACCACTGGGTGCTGCACACCGCGAACCAGTTTCACGGTCCGCTGCTCCGAGCCGGCGGCCACACGCTGCGCGAGTTCCTGCGCAACCTGCCCAATTTCCATACGCGCGTACTCATGATGCTGCCCGGCTTGCTGCCGCCGAAGTTCACGTGCCTCGATCTGGGCGAGCGCACCGTGAGCATCGGCTACCGCTCGCATCGCGCGGGTCTGGCCCCCTTCGTCCTGGGCTTGCTTGAAGGCCTGAGTCGCTTGTTCGCCGAACCGGTGGACATCACCCACGTGCCGGGGCCGGCCCTGGCCGCAGGAGAAGGTGCCAACGAGTCTTATCTGGTCAGCTGGCCGGAGACCTAGTCCCGTGTCTGTGCCGACGTACACGCTGGACCCCGCGCGGTTCGCGGGGGCGTTTCCATTCCACGTGGTGTTCGACCAGCAGCGTACCTTGCTGCAAGTGGGTGCCGTCCTGGCACGCATCGCGCCCGATATCCGTCCGGGTGCTGCGCTCGGCGATGTACTGCCCACGGCAGGCTCCACCGTGGAAGTACCCTTCGACGAACTGGTCCGACAGCCGAACCTCGTCGCCTTGCTGCGGCATCCGCCTACCGGACTCATGCTCCGCGGCGCCGTTCACCAATTGGGGGATGCCGACAACGGCCCGTTCGTGTTTCTGGGCTCACCTTGGGTGCAGACAGCCGCCGAACTCGTGCGGCTCGGGCTGACGCTGAGCGACTTCGCGGCGCACGATGCCACCTCGGACGTGACGCAACTGGCACAAATCCACCGCCTGGCCCAGGACGACCTGCGCAAGCTCAACCAGTTGCAGCGTTCGCAGCAGCAAGAGCTGAACGCCCTGCTGGAACTGAGCCCCGACGGCATCATCGCCTTCAACCGCGACGGCGCGGGTATCCATGCGAACGCTTCCCTGCGTTCCTTGCTGGGCACCCTCCTGCAGGGACCGCTGCTGCCAAGCCTCGCCGCCTTCGACCGTCTGCTGGAAGCGGCCGCGGACCCCGCCACAACCTACAACTCCTGCCTCGAGCTCGGCGACGGCAGCCGCGACACCATCGAGCTCGTGCGGCCGCGGCCCATGACCTTGCAGCGGTCGGTTCGGGAACTACGCGGAGCCGAGGGTACGCCCGGCGGCTGCGTCTTCTACTTGCGCGACATAACGCATGAAACCGAAGTGGACCGCATGAAGACCGAGTTTCTGACGACGGCAGCGCATGAACTGCGCACGCCACTCGCCAGTATCCACGGCTTCACCGAGCTGCTGATGGTGGAGGAGTTCCCTCGTCCAACCCGCACGGAAATGCTCACCACGATGCACCGGCAATCCACCTTGCTGGTAAAGCTGGTGAACGAGTTGCTGGACCTGGCCCGCATCGAGGCGCGCGCTGGCAAAGACCTGCATGTGGAGCTGCTGCCCTTGCTACCGCTCCTGCGCGAGGTAGTGGATGGCTTCTATCTGGAAAGCGAAGCCCACCGTGTGCAATTGGAATTGCCGGAAGCAGCGCTGTGGGTAACGGCGGACCGCGCCAAGCTGACGCAGGCCGTGAGCAACGTGCTCTCCAATGCCTGCAAATATTCTCCGGCGGGCAACGCGGTCGAGATGCGCTTGCTGCACCGTGAAGGCAAGCGTGGCGCCGAAACCGGCATCAGTATCATCGACCAAGGCATCGGCATGTCGGAAACCGAGCAAGCGCGCATCTTCGAGCGATTCTTCCGGGCAGACCCGGGTGGCGCCATTCAGGGCACTGGCCTTGGCATGTCGCTGGTGAAGGAATTCCTGGAATTGATGGGCGGCAGCGTGGAAGTGGCCAGCGCGCTTGGCGCCGGCACCACGGTCACGCTATGGCTGCCCGCATCAGACCCGCCCGCCCCCGCGCCGGCATGACGGCCAGCAGACGACTGCGCAAGGCGTGGAAGTCGACCGGCTTCGGCAAGAATTCCACGCCCGGCGGCAGTCCGCCTCGGTCGGCCACTTCCGCCGGGGACAACGCACTGGTGACGATGACGGGCAGGTGCCGGTAGGCCGCGGACGAACGCAGCGCCCGCAGCAATTCGAAGCCATCCATGCGCGGCAACCCAAGGTCCAGCAGCAACAGGTCCGGCTCGGCCTCGCCCAGGGCCACCAACCCCATGTAGCCGTCCATGGAGACCCGCAGGTTCACCGGCAACGGCAAGGCCAGCGAGCCCAACCGCGCGCGCATCAGCTCGACCTGCACGAGGTCGTCTTCGATGAGCAGGATGTCGAAACCCGGGGCCGACGCGTATTCACCGGCAGTAACCGCGCGGACGCGCAGCATTTCTTCAACGCAGTCCAGAGGAATGCGGCGGTGCCCACCGGCCGTCTTCCAAGCCCGCAGTACGCCATTTTCCACCCACAGTTGCACCGACCGGAGCGACACGCCAAGACGGTCGGCGGCTTCACGCGTGGACAAGTAAGTGGTGGGGACGGCGTGCATGGTGCGCTCCTCGAACGCAGGGACAGGGGGCGAGTCTAGACCCGCCTAGCGCCTTTGCCGCAACCGGAGGATGGATTCAGGGAATTCCTGATGCGGAAAACCGAGATGCGGCAACACACCACCATCGCAGATGGCGCACCGCCCGCTACAAAAAGCCGCAGCGGTGCCCAGCCCCGCACCTCAGGCGCCGAGGATTTCCAGCTTGGCGTAAGCGAGCATGAGTTGCTTCGGGCCCAGCCGCTCGAAGTTAACCTCGACCTGCGCTTGCGCGCCCTGCCCTTCCAGACGCACCACCACGCCGTCGCCGAACTTGGCGTGGCGTACCCGGCTGCCCAATTTCAACCCGTTGAAGCTGGCTGCCTGATCGATACGCGCCGTGGCCCGCACCACGGCCACCCGCTCTTCGGAAGCCGGCGATGGACGCGAACTGCCCCCCGCGCTGCCGCCATAGCCACCACGACTCCCGCCGTGGGAGCGAGCTTGCTCGCGACTTCCATAGCCACTACCAGCACTGCCAAACCCACTACCACTGTGGGAGCGAGCTTGCTCGCGACCTCCATAACCCCCACCACCAAAGCCACCGCCACCGCTGCCATAGCCACTGCCACTGCCACTGTGGGAGCGAGCTTGCTCGCGACTTCCCCAGCCGTCGCCCTCATCGCTCCACCGCCGCCGCCCGCTGTCGAAAGGCCGCGACACGTTCAGACGCGGGCGTACTTCTTCC
>JBEGRA010000104.1:0-5922 GCA_041180705.1 Pseudomonadota bacterium
GGTCGTTCATCGAGCCGGCAAGCGCTGACGCCGGCGGAGGCACTGGCATCGGCGGCACTGCTGGTGCGGTTGCGGAAGTCGTACCCGTCCGCAGTTGCAGGTCATCCGCTTCCACGACGGCTCCATCGTTGAAAGCCAGCGCCCGCTCGAGGATGTTTTCCAATTCCCTGACGTTCCCGGGAAACGGATACGACTGCAGACGGGCGTGCGCGGCTGGGCTCAGCGTGGGCGCGGCGCGGCCCTGGTCCGCAGCGAGACGCCCGAGGATGTGGTCCACAAGCTCCCGCAAGTCCTCCGGACGTTCCCGGAGAGCCGGCACGCGTACTTCGATGACATGAATGCGGTAGAAGAGGTCCTCCCGGAACTGGCCGCGGCTGACCGCCTCTGCGAGGTCCCGGTGGGTGGCGGACAGCCAGCGGACGTCCACCGGTATTTCCGTCGTATCGCCCACTGGACGCATGGTCCGTTCCTGGATGACGCGCAGCAGCTTGACCTGCATGTGCAGGGGCAAGTCGGCGACTTCGTCCAGAAACAAGGTGCCGCCTTCGGCGCTTTGGACAAGGCCGCGGTGGTCGGACACGGCGCCCGTGAAGGCCCCGCGTTTGTGTCCGAACAGTTCGCTCTCGAGCAATTCGGCGGGAATGGCGCCGCAGTTCACCGCCACGAAGGGGCCGTCGCGTCGTGGGCTGCTGTCGTGGATGAGGCGAGCCACCAGCTCCTTGCCGCTGCCGCTCTCGCCCGAGATATGCACGGGTGCCTGACTGCGCGCGACACGCGCCACCAGCGTGCGCAGGGCCTGCATGGGGGCCGAAACACCCAGCAAAGTACGGCCGCTGCCATGGCGGGGGGTTGCGCGCAGGGCTTGCGACACCACGCGCCGGAGGTTGGCAAGGTCCAGCGGTTTCGACAGGAAATCGAAGGCCCCCAGTTTCAGTGCGCGTACCGCGCTTTCCACGTTGCCGTGAGCGGTGATGACCGCCACCGGCACGCCCGGATGGTGCTCCTGGATGAAGGCCACGAGGTCGAGTCCGTCGCCATCCGGCAGGCGAAGGTCGGCCAGGCACAGGGCGAAGGGGCTGGTGGCGAGCGCTTCGCGGGCCGCTGCGAGCGAATGAACCGCGAAGGACGGCACCTGCATGCGCTGCAAGGTAATCCCCAGCAGTTCGCAGAGGTCCGGTTCGTCGTCGACGATGAGGACCGGTTGCGGCAGGCGGTGGCTGCCGGTCGCGTTGTTCACTCAGGCCTCCCAGCGTTGGGGGTCAGCGAAGACCAGGCGAAACACGGTGCCGCCGGTTGGCCGCGCTTCATGGCGCAGCGTGGCGCCGCTGCAGGCAGCGAGTTCGCGTGCAATGAAAAGGCCAAGGCCGGTGCCGCCCTGGCGCCCGCTGAAAAAAGGCTCGAACAGATGCTCGGCGATGGTGGCGGGAACTCCGGGACCGGCATCTGCCACCTCCAAAAACGGTCTGCCACCGGCGAGACGACCGAAACGCCATTCCACGGCCGTCAAGCTGTTCGCGGCCCGCAATGCCTGGATGGCGTTTTCGCCCAGGTTCCACAGCACCTGCCGCAAGTGTAGCGGGTCCATGCGAACCTCGAGTCCGGTAGTGCCTTCAGTGCGGAGAAGGCTGCGTGGCCATTGCAGGGTTTCGGCGAGTTCGTCGAGGAAGCCGGGTAGCCATGCGTCCAGGTGAAGGCGCTCCGGGTTGGCGGCTTCGCGTCGCGACAGTTGCTGTACGGACGTGACGATTTGGCTGACGCGTTGACCATGCGTGAACATGATTTCCGTGAGACGGCGATCTTCGGGGCTGAGCGCCGGCGATTCGGCCAACAACTGCGCGGCGTGGCTCATGGCACCCACGGGGTTGCGAATTTCGTGGGCGATGCTGGCGGAAAGCCGCCCGAGAGCGGCGAGCTTCGTTTGCTGGACAGCCGCGGCGAGGCGCGACAAGTCTTCCAGAAAGACGAGTACGGGCCCGGGATGTTGTCGCCCCAACGGGGCGAAATGCGCCTCCACTTCGTGGCTGCCGTCGGCGGCCGGAAACTGCGCGGCTTGCACGGCCGCGGAGCCCGGCGGATGCAAGCGCCATTTCGCGAGTGCGGATTGCAATGCCGGGGCGGCGTCGGCGAGCTTCTTTCCCGCGACCGCGGCGGGGCCAAGCAAGTGATGGGCCGCGGGGTTCACCAGTCGCAGGGTGTCGTCGGCGTCCACGACGAGCAAGGCTTCCCGCAGGTGCTGCACGATGTATTCGGAAAGCTCTGCGAGATTGGCCAGGTCGAGTTCCCGTTGCTGCACCAGTGCCTGGGTTTCCCGCAGTTGGCGGGCCAGAAAAGCCCCGCTGCCGGCTACCAGAAAATAGGTGAGACCGAAGTAGCCAGTCTGGGCCAACGCGCTGATGCCGTCGGCGAGGCCGACGACCGTGAGGGCGGCCTGCTGCCCCAGGAGCAGCAGTGAGCCGATGGCAGCGGCCAGCAGGGCGCTGCGCCACTCGAGCAACAGGGCGATGCCACCGAGTGGCACCAGCGCCAGCAAGGGCAGGCCGCTTTCCACGCCGCCACTGGCCGCTGTGAGCAAGGTGAGGGCAGAACCGTCTACCGCCACGGCCAGCAAGGCCGTGCGCCGCGGATTGCCTTGCCGCCGGTTCGCTACCCAAGGCAATGCCAGGGCAAAGGCCAGCCAGATGCCGCACACCCCGATGAACAGTCGGGGAAAGGCGCTGCCGACCAGGTGGTACAGCCCGCCCAGTGCCCACAGCGACCCGAGCAACACCGGTGCCAGTCCGCGGAAGAGAGTGAGCAGTCGCGCGACGCGAGCGGTCACTTCCCCTGCGCCGCTCGCGCGGGCGTCAGGTGTCGCCATGCGACTTTCGGCGTTGGGGGCGGTGTTTTCCATGACAGCAGAACTCTACACCAGGCTTTCCCGGGGCGCGGTTTGTATACATTCTGCTGGGGCTTCCCAGTAGCCGCATCCTCCCTCACAATAGCTTGATATTGCAGTGCAGGAAGGCTCATGAATCTCCACGAGTACCAATCGAAGGAACTGTTCGCCAAGTACGGCATCCCGGCGCCCACCGGCAAGGTGGCTGCTTCCCCCGAGGAAGCCGTGGAAGCCGCCAAAGCCTTGGGCGGTTCGCTGTGGGTGGTGAAGGCCCAGGTGCATGCGGGTGGCCGCGGCAAGGCCGGTGGCGTGAAGGTGTGCAAGGACCACAAGGCCGTGGCTGCCGCCACGAAGGCCATGCTGGGCACTCGTCTTGCCACTCACCAGACCGGGCCTGAAGGCCTGCCGGTGAACAAGGTCTACGTGGAGAGCGGCAGCGCCATCAAGCGTGAACTCTATCTCTCCCTCCTGCTGGACCGCTCGCGCAGCCGCCTGAGTTTCATCGCTTCGCAGGCCGGCGGCATGGATATCGAGGAGGTGGCTGAACACACTCCCGAGAAGATCCTGAAAGTTGAAATCCATCCGGCCGCGGGTCTGATGGGTTACCAGTGCCGCCAGTTGGCCTTTGGTCTCGGTCTCGCCGGCGACCAGGTGAAGCAGTTCGAGAAGATTGCTCGCGGGCTTTACCAGCTTTATCTCGATGCGGACCTCGCCCTCGTCGAAATCAATCCGCTCATCGTCACGGAAGAAGGCAAGCTGCTGGCGCTGGATGGCAAGCTGAACGTGGACGCCAATGCCGTCTACCGCCAGCCGGTCATCGCCCAGTATCGCGATGTTTCCCAGGAAGACGCTGCGGAAGTCGAAGCCAGCAAGCACGACTTGAACTACGTTTCGCTCGGCGGCGACATCGCCTGCATGGTGAACGGTGCCGGTTTGGCCATGGCTACCATGGACCTCATCCAGTTGCATGGCGGCAGCCCCGCGAACTTCCTCGACGTCGGTGGTGGCGCCACGGCGGCGCGTGTCACGGCCGCGTTCAAGCTCATCCTGTCGAACCCGAATGTGAACGCCATCTTCGTGAACATCTTCGGCGGCATCGTGAAGTGCAACCTCATCGCCGAGGGCATCATCGAAGCCGTGAAGACGGTGGGTGTGTCGGTGCCGGTGGTGGTGCGCCTGCAGGGCACGAACCGCGAGCAGGCGGCGCAGTTGCTGGACGAGTCCGGCCTTGCCATCGTCGCCCGCAACGATCTGACCGAAGCCGCGCAGGAGGCCGTGCGCCTCGCCGCGCAGCATGCCGCCACGGCTTCGGCCGCCTGAACCCCGCAAGGACACAGCTTCCATGAGCATTCTGCTGAACAAGAAGAGCCGGGTCATCTGCCAGGGCTTCACCGGTAACCAGGGCACGTTCCACAGCCAGGGCTGCCTCGACTATGGCACGCAGTTGGTTGGCGGCGTCACGCCGGGCCGCGGCGGCCAGACCCACCTTGGGCTGCCGGTGTTCGACACCGCCCACGATGCCGTCAAGGCGACGGGCGCCGATGTCTCCATGATCTACGTTCCCGCCGGCGGCGCGGCCGATGCCATCCTCGAGGCGGCGGACGCGGGCATCAAGCTCATCGTCTGCATCACCGAAGGCATTCCGGTGAACGACATGGTTCGCGTGAAAGAGGCGCTGAAGTCCTACGACGCGCGTCTGGTCGGCCCGAACTGCCCGGGCGTCATCACGCCGGGTGAGGCGAAGGTCGGCATCATGCCGGGCCACATCCATCGCCGTGGCCGCGTGGGCATCGTGTCGCGCTCCGGTACTCTCACTTACGAAGCCGTGCACCAGACCACTCAACTCGGCCTGGGTCAGAGCACGTGCGTCGGTATCGGTGGCGACCCGGTCCGTGGCATGAACTTCGTCGACGTGCTGGCCCTGTTCGAGCAGGACCCGCAGACCGACGGCATCATCATGGTCGGCGAAATCGGTGGCACTGACGAAGAAGCCGCTGCCGAATTCATCCGCAAGAACGTCACCAAGCCGGTAGTGGCCTACATCGCCGGCGTCACCGCGCCTCCGGGCAAGCGCATGGGCCATGCCGGCGCCGTCATCTCCGGTGGCAAGGGCACGGCCGCGGACAAGTTCGCGGCGCTGGAAAAGGCTCGCGTCATCACCGTGCGTTCGCCTGCGGACCTTGGCAAGGCGATGGCCAAGGCGCTCGCCAAGCGCGACGCCAAGGCCGCGGCCAAGTCGGCAACCAAGCCGGCCGCGAAGGCGAAGCCAGCTGCCAAGGCCAAGCCCGTGGCGAAGGCCAAGGCGAAAGCCAAGCCTGCGGTGAAGGCCAAGCCGGTCGTCAAGGCCAAAGCCAAAGCCAAAGCCAAGGTTGCGGTGAAGGCCAAAGCCAAAGCCAAGCCTGCGACCAAAGCCAAGACGAAGGTCGCGGCCAAGGCCAAGCGCGGGCCTGCTCGCAAGAAGAAGTAACCCCGCATGAAGCTGCGCATTGCCCTGGCGCAGCTGGACCTGCTCGTCGGCGACGTGGATGGCAACGCCACCCGCCTTCTCGAGGCGGCTCGCGGGGCGCACGCCGCTGGCGCTTCGGTCCTGCTGGCGCCCGAACTCGCGCTGGCGGGCTACCCGCCGGAAGACCTGCTCTTTCATCTGGGCTTTCGGCGTCAGGTGGAAGTGGCGCTGGCGCGCTTGGCGGCAGAAGCGCTGCCGCTGGACCTCATCGTCGGGTACCCCGAGTACGCGGGCGATGAACTCTACAACTCGGCTGCGCTGTTCCGCGGAGGGCGGCGCTATGCGAACCATCGCAAGCAGTTGCTGCCGAACTACCGCGTCTTCGACGAAAAGCGCTATTTCCGCGCCGGTGCTGCGCCCACGCTGGTGGACATCGGCGGTTTGCGCGCGGCCTTGCTGGTCTGTGAAGACCTCTGGGAGCCAGAGCCCATCCGTCAGGCCCACGCCGCAGGGGCCGAACTGGTACTGGCTCTCAATGCCAGCCCGTTCGAGGTGGGCAAGCAGGCGCAGCGTGAAGCCGTGGTTCGCGAACGCGTGGCCG
>JBEGRA010000105.1:0-2623 GCA_041180705.1 Pseudomonadota bacterium
CGCGCCTTTCGGCCCTGCCGTGCAGGCGCCGCTTAGTTCCACGTTAGCCCTGGTCCTACTTCGACGCAGCCTGCGCCACCAGCAGCGGCTCGACGGAAAGTCTGAACGGCTTGTCCGAGTACAGATACTTGCCATTCCACTGCACGTACTGGCCGGCCGGCGTCCAGAAGAAGATGTACTCACCGCTGTGGCCGAAGGTGCCTTCATCTGAAGGCGACTGCACCACCACGTTGTTCGTGCCACTGCCTTCGGCAGTTGAGCGATCTGGCCGCGTGAGGCGCTTCCCGCCGCTGGTGATCTTGCCCTTCACGCCCGTGTACATCACCGGCTGGCCGGTCTCATTCAGCAGCACCACGAATCCCAAGAGGCCTGGGTTTGCCGTCAGTTCCAGCCGCTTCTTGATGTTGTCGATCTCCGCGTTTTCGGTGAACTGAATCGAGTTCGCGGCGGCCTTGGCTTTCTCGGCCTGCACGTTCTTCGCGGCCTTATCGGCTTCCGGGCAGGCGGTCAGCAGCAGGGCGCACAGGATGGCGATGATGTAGCGCATGGTTCAAGCCTCGCAGTCGTTGAGCTGAAGGGTTTCAGGTAGGCCGCGAGACTTGAAGATCGACTTGTTTGCCTTCTCCGAGTTCGCGTTGTACTTCGTGGCCATGTCGCGGCACGACTGGCGCATGGCGCCGAGTTCGATGTTCAAGCGCGCCCGCTCCTTCGGGTCTTCTTCGGCCCTAGCCAGTGCGGCGTGCGCCTTGATCTGGCCGCGCCGAGAATCGAACTGCGCATTGGTGTCGTAAAACCACTCGTAAGACGAAATGATGTTGTCCGCCCCAAGGGTCTTGTTCACCACGCGGCCTGGCGCTGTGGCCGCAGTGCCAATCACGCCCAGCACATGCAGCGCACCGAACAGCAGGAAACCTGTTGCCAGCACAAAGAGGCCCCACTTCATCACGGTCATGAAGTCGGCGCCGGTCGGGTCGTCGTTCGTTCGTTGCATTTCACTCTCCAAGTTATGGCGCGCTTCGGCTACGCCAGGGCTAACTGGTCGCTCAAGGGCGACCTCCTACGGCCTTCGGCCTACGTCGTCGCCTTAGCTCGAACGCGTTAGGCTCGTCGTCCAGCCATCAGGTACTTCAACGAATCGCCGCTTTCGCGCCAGCGGTCGCGGTCTTCGCGCAAGCTCAAAATCTCGCGCCAGCACCATTCCACTACCTCTAGCAATTCTTCGCGCGTCAGTTCGTCAACTGGGCGGCCAAGCCACGTCGAGACAAGCCCAACTGTCGGTTCAACCGGACCCGCCACGGCAGGGCCGGCTGGGGCGCTCTTGGATTCTGTGGTGCTCATATGTCTCCTTGGCCGTGGCGGTCAGATCACCTTGGCGCTAGGCCGCTCATCCCACCACCTGAAGTGTTCGCCGCAGGTTTGCCGGTAGCCTTGCTTCGTCTGGAAACCGCAGGTCGCCTGGCGCGTGCATCCTGGCTCGTCGCAGGCTTGAGCCATGTCTTCGACGGCCTTGCATTTCGGGCAGCCGACGATGGTTTCTGCCGCGTCAAACGGGCTCGGCGCACGCAGCACTTCGGCGCCATTGCCGATCCAGTCGCAGGACTTGCAAATCCACCGCGTCGGCAGACCTTGGTCGATGTCGTTCAGCGGGTCGATCCCATCGGATATGCGCAGCGAAGTCTCGCTGCTCTCGTAATCCGGGTCTGTTTTTTGGGTGCCCATCGTGGCCTTCTAGAACGGCGGATCGTTGTCCATGTCGTCGAACGCGGTTCCGCGCTTCGGCGCTGGCGGCGGGGCAGGGCGCGGCGGCGGTGCCGGCTCGGGCGCACCGCCAGCAGCGGCGATCACGGCGGCGCCGAACGCTTCGGACGCATAGACGTGGTTCCAGTACTTGCCGCTCTCCAGCTTGCGCGCCGGCCAGGACACGAACGGGCCATTGCGGCCGTTGACGATGCGGCAGCCCTTGATGGTCAGGAACGGCTCTGCGCCTTCCTTGCTCGACAACAGCACGTTGAACTGGTCGTTGTGGTGCTCGATTGCGATCTTCACGCTTGCATCTCCAGTGTGAGGCCGAGCGTCTGCGCGGCGTAGGCTTCGATCTTGTCCATGTACTCGCCGAAGTCGGCCACGCTCAGTGGCGCGCTCGACAGCGCGGCGCGGCGGCCGTCCGGCAGGTCTTCCAGGCCGATGTAGAGGCCCTTGAAGTGCTCGTGCCATGCGTCGGCGCTGAACTGCCGGCCGGCAACCCAGGCATGCTCGGCGATCTCGCCCAGCAGCGCCCAGTAGCGGCGGTTCTGCTCGGTCGAGCGCTTGGCCTTGGCCTCGGTGACGGTGACGGCCAGGGGGCGGCCCTGCGCGGCCATCGCGGCGGCGTTGGCCTTGAGGAAGGCATGCAGCGCGGCGGCGTGTGCCGGCTCGCGCAGGACGAACATGCGCAGGATGGTCACTTGTTCGCCTTGATGAACGCGCGCAGCTTGGATTCGGCGCCCAGCGCGGCCCATACGTGCATCTTTTCCTCGTTGTCGGCGAGGGAGCGCCACGCGGCCAGCGTCTCGGTGCCGTCGCCCCGGGCGAATGTCTCGATCATGACCAAGGCGCACTCGTCCAGCTCGGCGCGGCGGTCATC
>JBEGRA010000106.1:0-3881 GCA_041180705.1 Pseudomonadota bacterium
CTCGTTGCCCAGATGCACGACGACCTCTACGACGGTCTCGGGGAAGAAATCGTCGAGGGCACCACGATCCTCCTCGACCGCGGTTGGGGCCCAGACAAGGTGCTGCAGGATGCTCTCGTCGAGGGCATGCGCATCGTCGGCGTCGACTTCCGCGACGGCATCCTGTTCGTGCCGGAGGTGCTGCTGGCCGCCAACGCCATGAAGGCCGGCATGGAAGTGCTGCGCCCGCTGCTGGCCGAAACCGGTGTCGAGCCCATCGGCAAGGTGGTCATCGGCACCGTGAAGGGCGACATCCACGATATCGGCAAGAACCTGGTGTCCATGATGCTGGAAGGTGCCGGCTTCGAAGTCATCAACATCGGCATCAACAACCCGGTGGAAAACTACCTGGCGGCGCTCGAAGAGCACCAGCCGGACATCCTCGGCATGTCGGCCCTGCTCACCACCACCATGCCCTACATGAAGGTCGTCATCGACACCCTCAAGCAGAAGGGCCTGCGCGACAAGTACATCGTGCTCGTCGGTGGCGCGCCGCTGAACGAGGAATTCGCGACGGCCGTGGGTGCCGACGCCTACTGCCGCGATGCGGCCGTGGCCGTGGAAACCGCGAAGTCGATGATTGCGGCCCGCCGCGCGGCGCGCGACGCCGCCGCCGCCAACTGACCGCGGCCGGCAGTGCGATGGCAGCGGGGTCGCCCGTGCTCGTCATCGCCTGCGGTGCCTTGGCGCGCGAAATCGTCGCGCTGAAGCGCCTGAATGGTTGGGAGGCACTCGCCGTCGAGTGCCTGCCACCGGAATTGCACAATCGCCCGGAGAAAATCCCGGGCGCGGTCCGCGAAGCCATTCATGACGCTCGCGGACGCTTCCAACGACTGTTCGTCGCCTACGCCGATTGCGGCACCGGTGGCCTGCTGGACCGGGTGCTCGAGGAAGAGGGCGTGGCCCGTCTGCCGGGGGCGCATTGCTACGACTTCTTCGCCACGCCTGCGGCCTTTGCCGCGCTGGCCGAAGAAGAGCCGGGCACGTTCTACCTGACGGATTTCCTGGTGCGTCATTTCGAGCGGTTGGTCATCGAAGGGCTCGGGCTCGACCGTCACCCGGAATTGCGCGACGAATACTTCCGCCACTACCGGCGGCTGGTGCACTTGGTGCAGGTGCCTTCACCGGAACTGCGCGCGGCGGCCGAAGTGGCCGCACAGCGTCTGGGGCTGGCTTTCGAGGAACGCCACACCGGCTACGGGGACTTGGCGACAGTGCTGTCCCGCGTGGCCGAGCAACCGAACGAAGTGGTGGTCCCGTTGGCCGCCCTTGCCAATCGACACAGAGGAGCAGCCTGAAGTGGCCTCATTGATCATCATCTCCTGGCGCGATGTGCCGGCCCAGGTCATCGTCAAGCGCGGACGCGAGACGCACAAGGTGCAGTTGTCGCACCGCTTCCAGGAAGCCGTGGACCGCGCCGCCATGCGCGCGGGCAAGGGCAGCTCCGACGCTTACCTCGCGGACTGGCGCCGCAGCGACCCCACGCCTTGCGGCGACGACCTGCAGGCCGTGGCCGAAGCCACCGCCGCCGATATCGAGGCGCGTTATTCCGACGAAGACCTCGAGCGCATCATTCGCGCCAAGGGCAACGACGTCACGCTGCCCTCCGCCCAAGACCCAGCCGCGGCCGAAGCCGCCCCGGAGGCCTGATGTATAGCGTCCGTCTTTGGTCCGTCCGTCATTCGCGCGGGCTGAACACTTTCTACAAAGGCTTCGAGCGCGCCATGATCGCCTTGGCTCCCTTGTGGCGGGCCATCGGCTACCAGCGTGCCGAAAAGCCCGTCGCGGCTTTCGAAAAGCGCGTGAAGGGTTTGCTGTTCGACTGCAAGATGTGCGGTCAGTGCGTGCTCAGCAGCACGGGCATGTCCTGCCCCATGAATTGCCCCAAGCAGCTGCGCAATGGTCCTTGCGGCGGTGTCAGCAATGACGGCTACTGCGAAGTGAAGCCGCAGATGCGCTGCGTGTGGGCGGAAGCCTGGCGCGGTGCAGGCCAGATCGACGGCGGTCTGGCCGCCATTCAGGTGGTGCAGGCCCCGGTGGACCGTCGCATGGAAGGCTCTTCTTCCTGGTTGCGCGTGGTTCGTGAAAAGACCGGCGAGCCCGACCCGAATGCGAAGAAGCCGGCGGCAGCGCCCGCCAAGGCTCCGGCTGCCGCGAAGAAGGAGGGCACGCCATGAAGTTTGCCGACGAGCCCTTGGCCGGCCAGCCCCTGCCGATTCTGCCGGGCCACAGTTCCCCGGGCCGTCTGGAGCGCGTGTTGCGCGCCGGCGGCTTCGCCATCACCTCCGAACTCGCACCGCCCGACAGCGCCGACGCGGAAGAGGTGTACCGTCGTGCGCGTTTGTTCGACGGCTATGTCGATGCCATCAACGCCACCGACGGCAGCGGCGCGAATTGCCACATGTCGAGCGTGGCGGTGTGTGCGCTCCTGACGCGCATCGGCTACGCGCCGGTCATGCAGATTTCCTGCCGCGACAAGAACCGCATTGCCATCCAGGGCGACATCCTCGGCGGTGCAGCCATGGGCGTGTGCAACATGCTGTGTCTGTCCGGCGACGGCGTGCAGGCCGGTGACCACCCGCAAGCCAAGCCGGTATTCGACCTCGACAGCACCAGCCTGCTGGGCATCGCGCGCACCATGCGCGACGAGATGCGCTTCCAGAGCGGTCGCAAGCTCACGTCTGCGCCGCAGGTGTTCCTGGGCGCTGCCGAAAACCCGAACGTGCCGCCGGTACAGCACCGCGCTGCTCGTCTCGCGAAGAAGGTGGCGAACGGCGCGCAGTTCGTGCAGACCCAGTACTGCTACGACTTGCCGCTCCTGCGCGACTTCCTCAAGTCCGCCGAAGATGTCGGCATTGCCGACAAGGTGTTCATGCTCATCGGCGTGGGTCCGCTGCGCAATGCGAAGGCTGCCGACTGGATGCGCCGCAACGTGCCGGGCATCCACATCCCCGACAGCGTCATCAAGCGCCTTGCCGGTGCGGAAGACCAGACGCAGGAAGGCATCAATCTCTGCGTGGACCTCATTCAGGAAATCCGCGAGATGAAGGGCGTGCACGGCGTGCATGTCATGGCCTTCAAGCAGGAAGACCGCGTGCCTGAAATCATCGAGCGCTCCGGCGTGCTGGCTGGCCGCGTGCCCTGGTACCCGGGCCGCGACGCCAACGCAGCCTGAAGACTGCATCCGCCCAACCCTTTTCAACGAACGTTCCACCGCCACCCGGCAACAGGAAGATTCCCATGACCGATACCGTCATCAGCTCGGCCACGAAGGAAGTCATCATCGGCTTCGATCGTCCCTTCGTCATCATCGGCGAGCGCATCAACCCCACCGGTCGCAAGATCCTCGCTGCCGAAATGGCCGCGGGCGATTTCAGCCGCGTCGAGGCGGATGCCATCGCGCAGATCGAAGCCGGCGCCCACATGCTCGATGTCAACGCCGGCATTCCGCTGGCCGACGAGCCGGCCATTCTCGCCAAGGCCATCCAGCTGGTGCAGTCCATCACCGACGTGCCGCTGGCCATCGACTCCTCCATCGTTGCGGCGCTTGCTGCCGGCCTCGAGGTGTACAAGGGCAAGGCGCTGGTGAATTCCGTGACGGGTGAAGAAGACCGTCTCGAAACCGTGCTGCCGCTGGTGAAGAAGTACGGCGCGGCGGTGGTGGCCATCTCGAACGACGAGACGGGCATCTCCGAAGACCCGGACGTGCGTTTCGAAGTGGCGAAGAAGATCGTTCATCGCGCCATGGACCACGGCATCCCGGCTTGCGACGTCCTCGTCGACCCGCTCGTCATGCCCATCGGTGCCATCAACCTCGCGGGCCAGCAGGTCATGCGTCTGGT
>JBEGRA010000107.1:0-2995 GCA_041180705.1 Pseudomonadota bacterium
GCTTGCAGGGGCGTCGCAACATCGATGCCGCGGGGTTGGTGGTGGCGCCGGGCTTCATCGACTTGCATGAGCACGGACAGTCGGCGGCCGACGGCGCCCTGAGCGTGATGGATGGCGTCACGTCTGCGCTCGAGATGGAGATCGGCGTTCCCGATGTCGCGGCGTTTCTCGCCGCAAAGCGGGGCCGGTCCTTGATTCACTACGGAACTACCGCCAGCCATCCGGCCGCACGCGCAGCTGCCTTCGGTGTGAGCCTTACCGGCTTGGAGGTGGTTCCGCCTGCTGGGCCGGCCACCAATGTGCCGGCATCAGCGGAGCAGTTGGCGAAGATCGAGGCTCGCCTCCGGGCAGAACTGGATGCCGGTGCGCTGGGAATCGGCATCGGAATCCAATACACGCCAGGGGCTCTGCGCAGCGAAGTGGTGCATGCATTCCGCATTGCCGCCGAACGCGGCGCGCCCGTGTATACGCATGTGCGCAGCTTCGGCAAACTCGAGCCGGGCTCCAGCGTCGAAGCGGTCAGCGAGGTGATTGCCGCTGCTGCGGTCACGGGTGCCTCGCTGCAGATCGTCCATATCAATTCCAGTTGCATTGCCGACGCGCCGGAGTGCCTCGAGATGGTTGCCGGTGCCCGCGCACGCGGGCTGGACGTGACGACGGAGGCTTACCCCTACATTGCCGGCATGACCGATTTGCGGTCTGCGCTGTTCAACGACGGCTGGCGGGAAAAACTGGGTGTCGGCTACGAGGCCATCCAGATTCCCGAGACAGGAGAGCGTTTGGTTGCCGAGCGCTTCAATGCGCTGCGTGGCGCCAAGGAACCGGTCATCATCCTGCTGTTCGTGAATCGCCCCGAGGTCGTCGATGCCGTCATCCGGCATCCACTGGTGATGATTGCGAGCGATGGTGGTGGTTTGCATCCCCGGAGTGCCGGTACGTTTTCCCGAATCCTCGGACACTACGTGCGCGAGACCGGACAACTGACGCTGATGGATGCCATCCGCAAGATGACCCTGATGCCGGCGCAACGGCTTGAGAAATCCACTCCTTCTGCCCGGCGCAAGGGCCGCCTGCAGGAAGGGGCGGATGCGGACGTGGTGGTGTTCGATGCCGGCGCCATTTCCGACCGTGCAACTTACGCGCAACCGACGCTCCCCAGCGTCGGGATGAAATACGTACTCGTCGGTGGCACCCTGCTGGTGGATGGTGGTAACCTCGTGTCGAACACCTTCCCCGGGCAGCCCTTGGTTCGCTGAAGTTCATGCGTCGCAGACATTTCCTGTCGCTACTTGCCGCCTCTTCGGCGTGCAGCTTGCTGCCGCAGCGTGTGCGCGCTGCCGCTGGCGCCCGCCCGGAGGTTGTGGTGATCGGGGCTGGCATCGTCGGTGCTTCCTGTGCCTGGCATCTTGCCTCGCGCGGATGCAACGTCACGGTGCTGGAGGCCAGTGGTCCCGCCGCGCAGGCCTCGGGTCATACCTTCGGGTGGCTCAACGCTGGAGACGGCCAGCAACCCTTGGGTTACCACCGGCTGCGGATGCTGGCGCTGGGTGAGCACCGCCGGCTCGCCGCGGAGTTGCCGATGCCGGTTCGCTGGAATGGCAGTCTCGAGTGGCGGGATGCTGCGCACGGCGCCGATACGCTTGCTGCCGAGGTACTGCGCATGCGCGAGCGCGGCACCGAGATGCACTTGCTGGATGCTGCCGGTGCCGTCGCGATACAGCCCGGTCTGAAGCTCGCCTCCACCAGCGAACTCGCGTGGGCCGCGCACGACGGCGCACTCGATGGCCCGGCGGCCACGCGATTGTTGCTCGAACGCGCGCAGTCGTTCGGCGTCAAAGTGAGGGCTCCAGTGCGGGTGACCGCGCTCGAACCGCAGCGCGGTGGCGGCGTGCGCATCAAGACCAATGGCGAGTCGCTGAGCGCCGATCGCGTGATCATTGCGGCAGGCACGGGTGCCACCGCGCTCGCCGAGACGGCGGGCTTTGCGCTGCCCCAGAAGACCAAAGCGGGCATCATCGCGCTCACGGAGCCCATGGCACCGCTGCTGCGCACCGTCCTTTACGGCCCGGACGTACACCTGCTGCAACGCAGCGATGGACGCATCCTGCTTGGCGAGAGAGATGGTCCGCCCGCAGGTCCTGCCCACGCGGGACGTCTTGCTGGCGAGCCCAACGCTTTTCCGGACCCCGCGATTGCTCGACAGCACGGGGAGCGTTTGCTCGCTCGGGCGCGTCGCCATCTGCCAGCGATTGCCGAGGCAAAGATTGCGGAGGCGGGGGTGGGCTGGCGGCCGATGCCGGCGGACGGCTTGCCCGTCATCGGTTTCGCGCCCGGGTCCACGGCGGTCTACACCGCCGTGATGCACAGCGGCGTGACGCTCTCTGCGCTCGTCGGCCGCCTCGCGGCAATCGAAATTCTCGACGAGACGCCAGTGGAACTGCTCGCGGATTTTCGGCCTGGGCGCTTCCCTTCGGTCTGAGCACGGAGCCGAGCTGCACCAGTGCAGGGTCGTCGGCTCCTCGGCGGACGCGCACCATGAATCGCTTTTCTGTTATCCCTTCACGCCAGACCGTAGTGGCGGACCAAAAGCCATACCAAGGTCAGCAGCATGAGCATCACCAAAGGCAGACCGACTCGAATGAAGTCGCCGAAGGTATAGCCGGCAGCCTTCATGACCAATAGATTCGTTTGATACGCCATGGGCGTTGCGAAACTGAGATTGGCGCCAAAGAGGATGGCAAGCACGAAGGGCTCGAGAGGTTGTCCGAGGTTGGTGGCTGCAGATATCGCGATGGGTGTGCCTACGGCCGCGGCGGCGCTGTTCGACACGAAATTGGTCAGTAGCGCAGCGAACGACATGAAAGCCGCCAATTGGCCCGCTGGTGGGAGACCCACAACCAAATCCGAAAAGGAGCCGGCGATCCATTCCGCGGCGCCGGTCTGCACCAGTGCCCGGCCTAACGCAATGCTGGAGGCGATGATCAGGACTACCTCA
>JBEGRA010000108.1:0-4330 GCA_041180705.1 Pseudomonadota bacterium
GCAAGCCGGTAATGCACCAGGCGTTCCGCTTGCCGGGAATGCGCCCGACGATGGGCAAGCCGTCCGGCGTGTAGGTGATCGGGCCGTTCACGATGGTGTGGATGCCGGTCACTTCGAGGCAGGGCAGGCGCTTGAACACGTTCTCCATCACGGGGGCCACGCGATCGAGGTCGTTGGGGCACAGCGCGCTGGTGAAGGCCGGGTCGATGCCGTCCAGCCCCCAGGTCTTGCACTCCTGCTCGTAGAACCCCACCAGCAACCCCTGCGCGTTCTGGCGGCAGTAGAAGTCGTCCGTGGGGCAGCGGATGAGCGGCACGCGCTTGCCCGTGCGCTCCGCGAACTGCGCAATCTCTGGGATGGCTTCCGTCAGGAAATACTGGTGCTCCATCGACGCCACGGGGTGCATCACGCCCATGAGTTCGCCGATTTCGTTGCAGCGATAGCCGCCGGCATTCACGATGTGTTCGCAAGTGATGTCGCCGTTCGGCGTGTGCACCACCCATTCGCCGTTGGGCTGCTGAGTCAGCCCGGTCACCGGCGTCTGGCGATAGACCTCCGCACCTTGGGCCCGCGCCTTGCGCACCAGCGCATGGCAGAGCGGCACCGGGTCGATGTCACCATCGAACGGGTCCCACAAGGCGCCCAGCAGATTGTCCTGCGTGATGAGCGGATGGCGACGAGCGCACTCGGCAGCATCGAGCACTTCGAATTCCACGCCCATCCCGCGCGCCATCGACACGAAGTGGTGATAACCGTCGAGGTGCTTTTGCGTCGAGGCGAGCCGAATGCCGCCATCACCGAAGTGGTAGCTGAACGGGTGTTCCGGGTCGTTGGCGAGTTCCTGATACAGACGGATGGAGTGGGACTTCAGCCCCACCATGGTCTGCACGGCACCGAAATTGGTGACCTGTGCCGCGGAATGCCAGGTCGTGCCGGAGGTCAGTTCGTCGCGCTCGAGCAGCACCACGTCGGTCCAGCCCTCGCGGGTCAGGTGATACAGGGTCGAGCACCCGCCTATTCCGCCGCCGATCACCACCACCCGCGCATGCTGCTTCAAGAGTGCTCCCCTTACTTTGTCCTGCACCAAGCCTTCCCGGACGGTAGCGGTGCGGTGGTTCGCGGGGCAAGCACCGGCGTTTCGGCAAAGGCGGCCTCAGCCCCGCCCCAACGGTCGTCAAACGCCTTCAACCTGCTGATTCGAATGGATTTAATGAATAGTTAAGCGTTACTTTTCAAAGCGTTCGATTTTTCTTACGGACTAGCCCCCGAACGTCGCGGGCGGGAGTATCGTCGTCACCTCCCAAAGAACGCTGCCAAGGAAACGCATGACATCCGAGGAAACACGCCCGGGCCGTCGCCCCAACGCCCGTGCGGCGCGGCTGCAGGCTCGTCTGGCGGCAGCGCCCGAGGTCAACCCCTGCCCGCCGGGCCAGATCGGCGGCAGCTACCGCCCCCTGTCCGAAGTGCAACTGAAAGCCATTTACGACACGGCCCTCCGCTTGCTCGCCGAACTGGGAATGGGCGAAGTCCCGGCAGCGTTTCAGGAACTGGCACTGGCCCGCGGCGCCCAGCTCAATGACCGCGGCCGGCTCACCTATCCCCGCGCCATGGTGGAAGACGTCATCGCCCGCGCGGCCAAGTCCTTCGTGTTCCACGGCCGGGACCCGCGCCACGACTTCGAGATCGGCGGCGAGCGCGTGCACTTCGGCACCGGCGGTGCAGCCGTCCAGACCCTCGACATCGATACCGGCCGCTACCGCTCTTCCACGCTGGCGGACCTTTACGACTTCACGCGTCTCGTCGATACCCTGCCGAATGTCAGCTGGTTCACGCGCTGCTGCGTGGCCACGGACGTCGAAGATGTCTTCGACCTCGACGTGAACACGGCCTTCGCCTTGCTGGCGGGCACCACCAAGCCGGTGGGCACCAGCTTCACCGTCGCCGCCTCCGTCGACCCCATCATCGACATGTTCGACGTGGCTCTGGGAGGCACGGGGCGCTTCCGCGAACGCCCGTTCTGCAAGGCGCACATCTCACCGGTCATTTCGCCCATGCGCTACGGCGAAGATGCCGTGGAAGTCACCATGGCTTGCGTGCGTCGTGGCGTACCCATCAACGCCATCATCGCCGCGCAGTCGGGTGCCACTGCACCAGCAACGCTGGCGGGCTTCCTCGTACAGTCCTTGGCGGAAACCCTGGCGGCACTGGTGCTCGTCAATGTCATCGAGCCTGGTTATCCGATGATCTTTTCGAACTGGCCACTGGTCATCGACCTGCGCACCGGTTCCTTCGCCGGCGGTGGCGGCGAAATTTCGGTGATGAATGCGGCAGCAGCGCAGTTGTCGAACTGGCTGGGGCTGCCTTCGGGCGTGGCCAGTTCGATGACGGACGCCAAGTCCATCGATGCGCAGATGGGGGCCGAGAAGGCCTTCTCGGCGCTGGCCGCAGGCCTTGCCGGCGCCAACATGGTTTATGAAAGCTCCGGGATGATGGCGAGTCTGCTCGGTGCCTCGTTCGAGGCCTTCGTGGCGGACGACGAGATGCTCTCGCACGTCTATCGCATCCTGCGTGGCGTGGAAGTGAACGAGGAAACACTGGGCTTCGAGGCCATCTGCACGGCGGTGCTCGGGGAAGGCCACTTCCTCGGCGGCGCGCACACGCTGGCGGCGATGCAGCGCGACTACTACTACCCGCCGTTGGCCGACCGCGACGAACCGCGCACCTGGATGGACAAGGGCTCGCCCGACCTGGCGACGAAGGCGAAACAACGCGCCCGCAGCATCCTCGCGACCCATTACCCGGAATATCTGTTGCCAGAAGCCGAGCGAGCCATTCGCCGACAGCACCGCATCCTGCTGCCGCCGGAGCGTATGCGCCCCGGTTAACGCGCGTCTGTCACCACGAAGCACTCGTCGGAAAGCCAAGGTGCCAGCGAGCCAGTCGCCGGCACCACGGAGGCGGCGATCAATTCGCGCGTGATTTGCGCGGTCTCGCTCGGCAAGCCGCCCAGTTCTTCACGTCGCGCCACCACCCGGACCGTACGCTCCAGCCCGGCGAACGGCATGCGAAAGCAATCGACGGTAGTGGCACTCTCCCCGGCATCGAGCACGCACAGCGGCGTGGTGATGGTCCACCCGCCGCAACGCGCCATCATCGCGAATACCGACCGACTGGCGTCGAAGGAAAAAGGCGCCGACAAGTCGATGCGCAGGCGCTGGAGATGCTGCGCTGCCACCCGCCCAATCGGCATGCTGGCATTGAAGCGCACGAACGTTCGGGACTGCATCTGGCCACGCAAATCAGCGGTAGCGTCCAGACAACCCCGAGGCGCCACAATCATGAAAGGCTCGCGGAAGACCGGCAGATCTTCGTGGCCGCCCAATGCCGTTGCAAGCGACTCGGGTACATGCCCAGTCACCACCAGATCCACATGCCGCTGCGCCAGCGCATCGCAAAGCGCATCGGAGCGGCCGGACGTGACCGTGATCTGGCTGCGGGGGTAGCGCGCTCGCAAGCGTGTCACGAGTTCCGGCGCCAGCGTGGCATCCAGATCGTCGATGATGCCGAGGCGAATCTCCACCAGGGAGCCAAGACGCGGTTCCAGCAGCGCAGTTCGCGCTTCGCCTACCGCCTGCAGAATCTTGTGCGCGTGCTGCAGCAGCGTTTGGCCCACGGGCGTCAGCGACACCGGACGCACGGTACGGTCCAGCAAAATCGCTCCCACCACTTTTTCGAGATTCGTGATCTGCTGAGACACCGCAGAGCGCGTGCCGCCGAGTCGCTCTGCCGCTGCGGTCAGGGAGCCCGCCTCCGCCACTGCGGCAAACACCTGCAAGGAGCGCAGGCTCAAATCCCGCAGGTCGGTGACGGCGGCACCGGAGGTCTCGCTACGCTTGCGGAACATGGGTTTGGGGTTTTCCAGACTAGAATCGGCACTGCCAGTCTACTTGCAGGAATCCATCCGATGCACTTCTCTTCCGTTCTCCTGGCGGGCCTCGCCGGATTCGTCCTCTGCTTGGTGATCGCCGGCCAGTTCGCGCGGCGCGGGCTGCAGGCGCTGGATGCCGCACAGAAGGTGGCGCTGGTGGACCAGGTGGCGAAGCGGCGCAGTACGGGGCTGTGGGTATCGCTGGCCCTGGTAGTGGGCTATTTCGCGGCACTGACGCAGTTCGCAAACCGCCGCCAGGCCTTGCTCGGGTACTTCGTGGTCGCAGGGGTATTGGTGGCTTTCGGTGTCTACCGCTCAGGCGGCGCTCTTCAGGAAGCCGGCATCACGGCTGAAAAAGCCAAGCCCTTCCGCGTGGCCTCGTGGCTGCGTGTGGCGGGCCTG
>JBEGRA010000109.1:0-3111 GCA_041180705.1 Pseudomonadota bacterium
GCGGCGGCGAGCGCGGCGCATGGCGATAGCAGCACACAGGAGACACACACCATGACGCCAGAGGAGATCCAGGCGGCGATCGACGCCGCGCTGGCAAAGCAGCGGGAGCACGACGCCGCTGTCAAGGCCGCCGCCGAGGCGGAGGCCGCCAAGATCGACGCCGCCGTCAAGGCCGCGCTCGCGCAGCGCGACGCCGAGGCCGCCAAGGCGCGCCGGCTGCCGGAGTTCGGCGGGCAGGCGCCCTACGTCGCGCAGTTCGCCGACACGCGCAAGTACGATGGCCTGAGCGGGGCCGACATGGCCTACCTGGTGGGCGTCGTCGGCTCGCGCGCGGGGCATCGCGCCAGCGAGAGCGCCTACAAGGCGTTCGCCATCAAGATGGCCGAGGGCAAGGATGCGGCCAGCGCCGAAGTGCAGCAGGCGATGAAGATGGCGGGCGTCGAGCCGGACGACTTCCTGAAGGCGACCAAGGCCAACGAGCTGAACTACAGCACGCAGGCCGGCTTCGGCGATGAGTGGGCCGGCATCGCCTACAGCAACAACATCTGGGCCGCCGTGCGCGCCCCGGCGTCGCTGGTGGGCCAGATCCCCGAGCTGGTGATCCCGCAGGGCAGCGAGTCGATGTACGACCCGCTGGAGGGCGCCGATCCTACCTGGTACCTGGTGGCGCAGACGGCCAGCACCAACGCCACCACGGGCCGTCCGGATGCGACGATCGGCACGAGCAAGCTCGGCACCGACCGCGTGCTGCACACCGCCACCAAGATCGGCGCGCGGGTGCTGTGGTCAGGGGAGATGGACGAGGATAGCCTCATCCCCTTTATCGGGCAGCTTCGCGGCCAGCTCGACACCAGCGCGATGGAGACGATGGAGCAGCTCGTGATCGATGGCGACACCGCCACCGGCGCGACGACCAACATCAACCACATCGGCGGCACGCCGGGCAGCACCGACGTGTACCTGGCCTTCGACGGCTTCCGCAAGCTGGCGCTGGTGACCAACACGGCCAACAGCCGCTCGGCCTCCGGCGCGCTGCTCGACACCGACTTCCTGGCCACCGCCCGCCTGATGGGCACGGCTGGGCTGTACGGCTCCGACACGCAGCGCACCTGGATGATCATCGACGCCAACACCCGCTGGCGCGCGCTGCAGCTCGCGAGCCTCAAGACCCGCGACATCTTCAGCAATGCCACGCTGGAGGGCGGCGACCTGGCGAGCGTGTGGGGGTACCGCGTGTACACCAGCTACCACGCGCACAAGAGCAGCGCCGCGCGGCTCGCCAACACGGCCGGCAAGGTCGATCAGACGACGCCGGCGAACAACACCACCGGCGCCATCCTGGCGGTGCGGCCTGACCTGTGGAAGCTTGCGCGCAAGCGCCGCACGACGTTCGAGACAAGCCGCTACCCCGAGGCGGACAGCAATCAGATCGTCGTCACGCTGCGCGCCGGCCTCAAGCCGCGCGACAACGAGGCGGCGGCGATCAGCTACAACGTCGGCATCTAGCCTGACGGCAGCGGGGGCGGGTGAGCAGCCCGCCCCCATCTGAGGTGGATATGAGCGAGACCTACATCCCGCGCGGCGTCGCCACTCGTGAGGTGGCGCGCAGCGTGTGGTTCAACCTGGATAACGGCTCTGGCACCACGATCGACGATGTGATCCTGCGCCACACGCAGCCGATCAGCATCAAGGCGGCCCGCATCGTCTACGTGGATGCCACCACCGGCACGGTGGCGGCGGGCAACGCCCGCATCGGCACCACCGTGGGCGGCTCGGAGCTTGTGGCGGCGACGGCCTATGAGAACACCAAGGCCGTTGGCACGCAGACGGCCATGACGCTGACCTCGGCGGCGAGCTACATCGCCCCCGGCACGCCGGTGTGCGTGCGCCACACTGGCGTCTCCGTCACCCAGGCGGGCCAGGCGGTGGTCGAGGTCGAGTACACGGTGCTGCCGTGAGCCTGCGCGGCTTCGCGACGCGCGCCACGCTGCAGAGCGCGGCCGGCGCCACCGGCAACGGCACGGTGATGGATGTGACCGGCATCGCCTGGGTGGGCCTGCAGGTCACCGGCATCACCACCGCGACGATCACCTGGGAGTGCTCCATCGACGGCGCGAACTGGGAGGGCATCCGCGCCACCCAGCTCAGCACCGGCACTGCCGCCGCCACCGCGACGGCAAACGGCATCTACCAGATCGACGCGCGCGGCGTGCCGCTCATTCGGGCGCGCATCTCGGCATTCACCACAGGGTCGATCACTGTCGTCGCCACGGCGGAGAGTGACTGATGGCCTACGAGACGCTCGCCAACCTGCGGCGCTGGCTCAACATCACGAGCAGCAGCGACGACGACATCCTGCAGGCCGCGCTTGATGACGCCACGGCGCACATCGAGCGCGAGACCCTGCGCGTGTGGGCGGCGATCGCCGACACGACGCGGCGTTTCGACGCCGTGGTCGATGTGCGAGGGCGAACGCTGGTGTTTGATGCCGAGATCGCATCGATCACCAGCATCACCAACGGCAACGGGGCCAGCGTTGCGGCATCCCAGTACGTCACCGAGCCACGCAACGCCAGCCCCGCCACCGCCGTCACGCTGAAGCTGAACAGCACCACCGAGTGGACATGGAGCACCTCGCCAGAGGATGCGATCGCCGTCACCGGGCGCTGGGCCGCCACCATCACGCCGCCGGATGACATTGTGCGGGCCTGCCGTCGGCTGGCGGCGTGGTACTACCTGCAGCGGCGCAACCCTGACGACCTCGACCGCCCGATCGTCACCGCCGACGGCATGACGCTCACCCCGAGCCGCGTCCCCTCGGACGTGGCCGGGCCGCTGCGCAGCCGGAGGCGCATCACCCTATGAGCAACCTCCCCGCCATCTTCGACAACCTGCTGGCGGTGGTGGTGGACTACGCCGGCGCGCCGGTCAGCCTCTACGGCCCCGACACGACGCCGGATAGCATCGCCGACGCCGATCTGCCCGCGCGCATCCTGCTCTACGGGGCCGGGCGGGGCGGGCAGGGCGAGTTCGGGCACATTGCGATCGGCACGATGGCCGATGTGACCTGGACGGTGCTTGACCTGCTGCTGATTGCGCCGGTGGCGCAGG
>JBEGRA010000110.1:0-5798 GCA_041180705.1 Pseudomonadota bacterium
AATCGTGCCCGGTGTAATGGACGTGTGGGCCGCGGCATCTGCCTGCCAGAACAGTACGCTGCCACATTCCTGGCAGAACCCGCGTTGGGCAATGTCACTGGAGCGATACCACTTCAAGCCGTCGGTACGCGTCAGGACGAGGTGCTCGCGCTTGCAGCCGGTGGCCGCCAGAAAATGCCCCGTCTGCTTGCGGCATTGGGTGCAGTGGCAAACAACCACCGGCCGCAACGGTCCGTGAACTTCATAACGCACCGCGCCGCACAAGCATCCACCCGTCTTGATCATGTTTTCTTTTCCCTTGAGCCATACCACGCTTGAACCCGCCACCAGGTGAGCGAGCGCCACAGCCACTCCACGGGCCCTTGCGAATGGTGCCGCAACCACACGGTTGCCAGCACTATTTGCAAAGCGAACCCGCCTACCCAGCACAGGGCAACATCGCGTTCGCTCCACTGCCCCATCCAGGTGGGCCCACCGGTCCAGTGATAGAACATCACCAGACCCAGCAAGCTTTGCAGCAAGTAAAGGCTTAGCGCCATGCGGCCCACCGGCGCCAACTTCAGCAGCCAGCCGCGAGCCCGTGGCCGCGTGGTCAGCCAGAGGAAGCCGCTGGCCCAGGCCAGCGCGAGCACGGCATTCCCCAACTGCGCTACCACCACCGCATGCGCTGCCGTGAAAGCGCCCGCCAAGCCAGGCCACTCGCCAGCGCCGTTGAACCCGCCAGCAGCAAGTATCCACCCCACGGCGAGGCCCGTAGGCGCCGTCCACCACCAGACTTTAGCCAAAAGCTCAGGCCGCGCAGCGGGACCGTCATCCCCGAAATACTTCGCCGCCGCCAACCCCATCAGGAAATAGCCGAAGACCATCGCTTGATAACCCAACTGGCCCAGACGCAGCGTGATGGCCCAGTCCAACTGCCAGTTGGCCCGCCAAGCCTCAAGAAACGTGCCGGTGGAAAACACGCGCAACGCTTCACTGAAGGCCGTGACGATGGCGTCGTCCGCACCCTCCGCCGGCGTCAGTAAGACCCGAACAAAGGCCACCAATGCCGGCACCACAAAAGCAAAGCACGCTGATGCAACCAACAATCGTCGCGGCGAAGCGGCCAGAAAGAGCGGCAGCAGCAAAGCCCAAAGCGCGTAGATGCGCAGGATGTCCCAGCACCAGAGCACCCACCCATGCACGGCACCGAACACGAACAACCAGCCGATGCGCCGGAAAAATGGCGCAAGACTCTTCTCGCCGCGGGCCTGCAACGCGCGCAGGAACAGCCAGAAGCTGTAACCGAACAGCATCGAGAACAAGCCCATGAACTTGTTCTCGACGAGCCACAGACGAACGAAGGACAGAGCCCCATCCAGCCCAGTGGAAGACGAAATGATTTCCGGCGAATAGGCCAATCCGCAGAACAGCGGAAGGTTCGCGCCGAATACGCCGAACAAGGCAAAGCCGCGCAGGGCGTCAATCTCGGCGAGCCTTTCCGCACTTCCATTCAGGGTTTTCATGGCCGCCTTCCCCGCAGGTGCTCCCCGACTGTCAGCCGTGAAGTTAACATGATGCCACCACGTCTACAGCAGGTCCCCGCATGTACCGGAATCCCTTGCCCAGCTCCGCCTCATTCCGCTGGCGCGAACGCGCTGTCACCATCGGCGTACTGGCTGGCTTCAGCCCGCTGGCCCTGGCCTCGGATTTTTCCGGCATCGTCACCATCCTGTTCGGCATCCCGACGCTGTTGGTGCTGAACTTCATCCTCGGATTGATGCTGCTGAACGAACCGACCGCACGCGTCCGTTTGTTGGTTGGAATATTGGGATTCCCCACTTTGGCCGCCGGCTTCCTGCTGTGGGGAGATGCCGCCTCGCTGTTCCGGATGGATAGCAGCATGCCCTGGGCCGTTTTCTACTTCTTGCTCTACGCGGTAGCCGTCGCGCTAGTCGCCCGTCACTTCTTGCGTCGCCCGGCCTTGGCGGACGGTGGCGGCGGCAACTGACCGGCCTTGTGCAAATCCACGGCGCGCCAAAGATACCAGGCCGCCGTGGTGCGGTAGGGCGCCCAGCGTTCACCGTAGGCTCCCAGTTCTTTCGGCTTCGGCATTTCCGGCAGGCCATAGGCCAGCCGGAACCCGTTCTGCACACCGAAGTCGGCCACGGGCAGCACGTCCTCGCGGCCCAGCGTGAACATCAGGAACATTTCCACCGTCCAGCGGCCGACGCCGCGCACGGTGACGAGTTGCTTGATGATGGTTTCGTCATCGAGCTTCGCGAGCAGACGACGCGGCGGCACGACACCCTCTAGCGTCTTGGCGGCAATATCTTTCACCGCCAGCACTTTGGCGCGTGAAAGGCCCGCACTGCGGAGCGTTTCTTCGGCAGTGGCCAGCAAGGCCGCCGGCTGCGGGTAGCGGCTACGCGGCAAACGCTGCTCTTCCGGGTAGAGGTCCTGGAAGCGGCGCAGGATGGTGGCCGCGGCCGTGCCGTTCAACTGCTGGTGGGCAATGGCGGACAGCAGCGATTCATAGGGCTGCTGCCGCGGTGCAGGCCGCAAGGTGCAGGGGCCTGCGGCGGCGATGATCGCCGCCATGACCGGATCGGCGGCCGCGAGGGCCGCCTCCGTCGCGGGGTTCATCAGCCCCGCTTCATCGAATCGAAGAAGTCCACGTTGGTCTTCGTGTCCTTCATGCGGTCGATGAGGAACTCCACGGCCGCCAGTTCGTCCATCGGATGGAGGAGCTTGCGGAGGATCCACATCTTCTGCAGTTCGTCGGTGGCCGTGATGAGCTCTTCACGGCGCGTACCACTGCGGTTGATGTTCACGGCCGGGAACACGCGCTTTTCGGCGATGCGGCGGTCGAGGTGGATTTCGCTGTTACCCGTGCCCTTGAACTCTTCGAAGATCACGTCGTCCATGCGGGACCCCGTGTCGATGAGCGCCGTGGCGATGATGGTGAGCGAGCCACCCTCTTCCACGTTGCGGGCCGCGCCGAAGAAGCGCTTGGGGCGCTGCAGGGCGTTGGCATCCACACCACCGGTGAGCACCTTGCCGGAGCTGGGCACCACGGTGTTGTAGGCGCGCGCCAGGCGCGTGATGGAGTCGAGCAGGATGACCACGTCGCGCTTGTGCTCGACAAGGCGCTTGGCCTTCTCGATGACCATTTCGGCCACCTGCACGTGACGGCTGGCCGGCTCGTCGAAGGTGGAGGCCACGACCTCGCCCTTCACGGTGCGCGACATCTCGGTGACTTCCTCGGGCCGCTCGTCGATGAGCAGGACGATGAGGTACACCTCGGGGTGGTTGTACGTGATGCTGGTGGCAATGTTCTGCAGCAGCATGGTCTTGCCGGCCTTGGGCGGCGAGACGATGAGGCCGCGCTGGCCCTTGCCGAGCGGCGCGCAGAGGTCGATGACGCGTGCGGTCATGTCCTCGGTGCTGCCGTTGCCGCGTTCCAGCTTCAGGCGCGAAGTGGGGTGCAGCGGGGTGAGGTTCTCGAACAGAACCTTGTTGCGTCCACCTTCCGGCACGTCGAAATTGATCTCGCCCACCTTGGTGAGAGCGAAATAGCGTTCGCCTTCCTTCGGGGGACGGATGAGACCGGACAGGCTGTCGCCGGTGCGCAGGTTGAAACGACGGATCTGGCCCGGGCTGACGTAGATGTCGTCGGGGCCGGCTAAATAACTGCCATCCGCCGAACGCAGGAAACCGAAACCGTCGGAGAGGATTTCGAGAACGCCGTCGCCGTAGATGTCCTCGCCGTTTCTGGCGTGGGCCTGCAGCAGCGAGAAGATGACATCTTGCTTGCGCTGGCGGGCGACGTTGTCGACGCCGAGCGCTTCGCTCATGCGCACCAGTTCGCTGATGGGCCGGCGCTTGAGGTCGTTCAGGCTGAGCGTGCGGCGAACCCGTTCCAGGTCCACCGGACTGATGATGCCAAGGTCCTCGCCATCGCCCATGTCTTCGGGCAAGCCCTGGTGATGACCGCCTTCGTTGCCGTAGTTGCCACCGCCGCGGTTACCGCCACGGTTGCCGCCGCGATTGCCGCGGCGCGGGCCCTTCATCCGACCGCCACCGCCACCGCCGCCCTGGTTGCCACCGCCACCGCCCTGGTTGCCGAGATAGCCCCTCACAGGTTCTGGTCCAGGAAGGCGGCCAACTGGGCTTTGCTCACGAGGCCGACCTTCTGGGCATGCGGGCTACCGTTCTTGAACAGCATGAGCATGGGGATGTTGCGCACGCCGAACTTGGTGGGCGTCACGCGGCTCTGGTCCACGTCCATCTTGGCGATGACGACGCGGCCGGCGTAGTCCTTGGCGATTTCGTCGAGCACCGGCGCGATGGCCTTGCAGGGGCCGCACCATTCCGCCCAGAAGTCCAGAAGGACGGGCGTGGCGGACTTGAGAACGTCCTGTTCGAAGGTGGCGTCGCTGGTGTGGATGATGTTGTTGCCGCTCACGCGGGGATTCCTCTCTGCGATGGGATGAATACAGGCACTGCGGTGCCCAGGGTGGCTTCCGGGGAAGCAGGACGGGCCGGGTTTGGAAACGGCCGGGAAAGGGATTGGGGGAGTGTTCCGGGGCTTGAGGGTGACGTTCGTGGCCTAATGCGGCACAATGACGGCTTGAGAATCAACCAGCTACAACCCACGCGCACCATGGCGGAGGGGAACCGGGCTTCGGGATTCGCGCCTTCAGGCGCGCTATGGGTGGGAATTGTGTCCCTATCCGTTCCCGTTTTGCAAGCCCACCCGTCCCTCGCCCTCCAGACCGGCGCCCAACGGCGGATACCGTGACAGAACCACAAAGCGGACCACAGTCCGAAAACCAGACCGAAACACTTGCCAGCGCGCCGCCAGAGGCCGCGCCAGCCCCCACCCCGGTCGAGGCGCCCGCGCCTGTCGAGACCGAAGCCCCCGCGAACATCAGCGCCCCTGCCGAGCCCATCAAGCCGGCCTTTGTTCCCTCCGACGCGCTGTCGAACATCAGCTTCAGCTCGCTGAACCTCCCCGAAGAACTGGCGCGCGGCATTGCCGATGCCGGCTTCGAACGTTGCACGCCCATCCAGGCCGGTACGCTACCGCTCGCGCTCGCGGGCATCGACGTGGCGGGCCAGGCCCAGACGGGCACCGGCAAGACGGCCGCCTTCCTCGTGGCCATGTTCGCCAAGCTCCTGCGCGAACCCGCCTCGCCCTCGAAGCCGGCCAGCGCGCCGCGCGCCTTCATCATGGCGCCCACGCGTGAACTGGCCGTGCAGATCCACAAGGACGCGGAGCTGCTGGGCCAGTACACCGGGCTGACGCTCGGCCTGGCCTTCGGCGGTGTCGACTACGAGAAGCAGCGCCGCATTCTCGAGAACGGCGTGGATGTGCTCATTGGCACGCCGGGTCGCATCATCGACTTCTTCAAGCAGCACGTGTTCGAACTGCGCCATGTACAGGTGATGATCCTCGACGAGGCGGACCGCATGTTCGACCTCGGCTTCATCGCCGACATCCGCTACCTCATGCGTCGCCTGCCGCCCCCCGAGGCGCGCTTGTCCATGCTGTTCTCCGCCACCCTCGCGCAGCGCGTGCTGGAACTGGCCTACGAACACATGAACGAAGCGCAGCTGGTGCGCATCGAGCCGGAGAAGGTCACCGCGGACCGCGTCCGTCAGGTCATCTACTACCCGGCCATGGAAGAAAAGGCCGGCCTGCTCGTGGGCCTGCTGCGCAAGATCAACGCCAAGCGCACCATCATCTTCGTGAACATGAAGCGCACGGCGGAAATGCTGGAGCGCGGCCTGCAGGCGAACGGCTTCCACGCCGA
>JBEGRA010000111.1:0-2784 GCA_041180705.1 Pseudomonadota bacterium
CCCTGCCCCGGCGGCGCCGGGGCGGAAGATCCGCGTGATCAGACCCGCGGTTTCAAGCGGCGGGCAACAACCTTTCGAACATGCCCACGTAGGTGCGGTGCAGGGCGTCCACGTCCGCCACGCTCACGCACTCGTTCACCTTGTGGATGGTGCGGTTTACCACGCCCAGTTCCAGCACTTGCGCGCCCATGGGGGCAATGAAGCGGCCGTCGCTGGTGCCGCCACCCGTGGACAGGCGCGGGCGCTGGCCCGTTTCCACTTCGATGGCCGCCGCTGCCGCTTCCGACAACTGCCCCGGCGCCGTGAAGAACGGCAGGCCCGATACGAACCACTCCAGCGAATACTTCACGCCGTGGCGGTCGAGGATGGAGGTGACGGTTTTCTGCAGGCCGTCCAGTGTCTGTGCCGGGGACCAGCGCAGGTTGAAGCGCGCCTTCAGTTCACCCGGGATGACATTCGGGGCGCCCGTGCCGGCCGTGAGGTTGGAGATCTGGAAGGTGGTCGGCTGGAAGAATTCGTCGCCACTGTCCCAGACTCGCGTGGAGAGCTCCGCCAAGGCGGGGGCGAAGGCGTGCACGGGGTTGTCCGCCAACTGCGGGTAGGCCACGTGGCCCTGGATGCCGTGCACCGTCAGGCGCCCGGAAAGACTGCCGCGGCGCCCGTTCTTGATGACGTCGCCGAAGCGTTGTTCGCTGGAAGGTTCGCCGACCAGACACCAGTCGATGGTTTCGCCGCGTTCCTTCAGCCATTCCACGACGCGGCGTGTGCCGTCGACGCTGGGGCCTTCCTCGTCGCTGGTGACGAGCCAGGCGATACGCCCGAGGTGGCGAGGGCGAGCGGCCAGGAATTCTTCCACGGCGGTGAGCATGGCGGCGAGCCCGCTCTTCATGTCAGCGGCTCCGCGGCCGTAAAGCAGGCCATCGCGGATGGTGGGCTCGAATGGGTCGCTGTGCCATTCCTCGAGCGGGCCGGTGGGAACGACGTCCGTGTGGCCCGCCAGGCACAGGGTGGGGCCACTGCCCGGCGTGCTGCCTTCCCGCGTGGCCCAGAAGTTGTCCACGGGCCCGAACCGGAGCCTTTCGACCTTGAACCCGAGCGCTTCGAGGCGGCGGATCATCACGTCCTGGCAGCCTTCATCCGCGGGGCTGACAGAGCGGCGGCGGAGCAGGTCCAGGGTCAGGTCGAGGGTGGCGGTCACGGGTGCGGGGGCTCCAGGGGCAGTGGTGCGGCAGGCTGGCCTGCGTTATACGGTCTTAACCCTTGCCAGTCAATGAGTTATGACTGTCACACAGGTGTAAGATTCAGGCCGCAGACTACGCCTGTCGAATCCTTTGAACCCTTGGAGAGCACATCTCATGAAGCTTTGGCAGCGTACCCTGATGGCTGCGGCCCTCGTTGGCGCGGCGTCCGCGTTTGCCCCGCAGGCCGCGGTGGCCCAGCAGATCAAGATCGACGGCTCGAGCACGGTCTTCCCGATCATGGAAGCCGTGGCCGAGGAGTTCCAGATTTCCAAGCGCGGCAAGGTCCGCGTCACGGTCGGCATCGCCGGCACGGGCGGCGGCTTCAAGAAGTTCTGCCGCGGCGAGACGGACATCTCCAACGCCTCGCGCCCCATCCTCGCCGAGGAAATTGCGGCGTGCAAGGCCGCTGGCATCAAGTACATCGAGCTGCCGGTGGCGTTCGATGCTCTCACCGTGGTCATCAACCCGAAGAACACCTGGGCGAAGACGCTGACGGTTGCTGAACTCAAGAAGATTTGGGAACCGGCCGCGCAGGGCCGCATCACCCGTTGGAGCCAGGTGCGTGCCGGCTTCCCGAACCAGCCCATCCAGCTGTTCGGCCCCGGTGCGGACAGCGGCACGTTCGACTACTTCACCGAGGCCGTGAACGGCAAGGCGAAGCTAACGCGCGGCGACTACACGGCCTCCGAGGATGACAACACCCTCGTTCAGGGCGTGGAGAACAACACCAACGCGCTCGGCTACTTCGGCTACGCCTACTACGTGAACCACAAGGACAAAATGACCGCCGTCGCCGTGAACAACGGCAAGGCCGCCGTTCTGCCTTCGGAAGCCACTGTCATCAACGGTACCTACACCCCGCTGTCGCGCCCGCTGTTCATCTACGTTCGTGACACGGCGGCGGCCCGCGCTGAAGTGGCGGAACTGGTGAAGTTCATTCTCTCCAAGGGGGCGCCACTCGTCCGTGAGGTCGGCTATGTGGCCCTGCCGCCGGCCGCCTACGCTCAGGCCCAGAAGCATTTCGACGCCCGTCGCGTCGGCAGCGTGTTTGGTGGCAAGCCGGAAGTCGGCATCACCATCAGCGAATTGCTGAGCCGCGAGGCGAAGTAAGGCTTCGGCCGGCCCCGGGTGGTGCTGCGAAGGGCGGTGCCACGTTTGGGGCTTGGCGCGGGAAGTCTGCGTCGGTAGAGTGCCGACCGGGCCCGGGGGGAAACTCCCGGGCCTCGTCTCTGGAAAGGAACGGGGATTTCTGAATGAACGAACCGAAGCGCCAGTCGCTGCCCGGGTCGACCGCCACGGTCGGCATGTTTGCCTCTTTGCGCTATCGCAAGGCCCGGGACCGTGTCGTCGAGGCAGTGCTGCTGGCCTGTGGTCTCGTGGCGGTGTTCATCACACTGGCCATCGTCGCCATTCTGGTCAACGAATCCTCCGTGTTCTTCGAGCATGTGTCCCTGAAGGAATTCCTCACGGACCCGCTGTGGACGCCGCTGTTCGCCGATGCCCACTACGGCATCATGCCGCTGGTGGCGGGTACGCTCACCAC
>JBEGRA010000112.1:0-3306 GCA_041180705.1 Pseudomonadota bacterium
GCGAAGCTGGCGCAGCTCGACCTGCCGCCTTTGGAGGAGTTCTCGTTCACCAGCAAGCGCGGCGCGAACATCCACAACTTCCTGGTGCGCCCGCCCGGCTTCGACCCGGCGAAGAAGTACCCGCTGTTCGTCATGATTCACGGCGGGCCGCACACCATGTGGCGCGACCAGTTCTTCATGCGCTGGAACTACCACCTGCTCGCCTCGCGCGGCATCGTGTTCGTGCTGACGAACTACACAGGCAGCACGGGCTTCGGTGAAGCCTTCGCGCAAGGCATCCAGAACGACCCGCTCATCGGGCCGGGGCTGGAACTGAACGAAGCGGCAGACGCCGCCATTGCGAAATACTCGTTCATCGACGGTTCGCGCCAGTGCGCCGGCGGCGCCAGCTATGGCGGCCATCTGTCGAACTGGCTGCAGGCCAGCACCACGCGGTATCGCTGCCTCGTCAGCCACGCCGGCCTCGTGAACCTCGAGGCGCAGTGGGGCACCAGCGACACCATCTACGGCCGCGAAGTGAACATGGGCGGCCCGCATTGGGAAGGCGGCAAGGGTTGGCAGGAGCAGAACCCCATCAAGTACGCCGCGAAGTTCCGCACGCCGGTGCTGGTCACCGTCGGTGAGCAGGACTTCCGCGTGCCGCTGAACAACTCGCTGGAGTACTGGAGCGCGCTGCAACGCATGCAGGTGCCGTCCAAGCTCATCGTCTTCCCGGAGGAGAACCACTGGGTGCTGAAGGGCGAAGACAGCCGCTTCTGGTACACCGAAGTGCAGGATTGGCTCGCCAAATATCTATTGTAGGAGCGATCCAACTTGTAGGAGCGAGCTTGCTCGCGACAACTTCCACCAAGAGTCGGGAGCAAGCTCCCTCCTACAAGGCAAATTTGTCATTGCTTGTGGGAGCGAGCTTGCTCGCGATAGGCTGCTAGCGCGTCCCCGCCAGCGGCAGCGCGGCGAAGTCCACCACCGCGCCGCCCTTGATCACTTTCACGATGCGGCGCGCGTTACGGATGTCGGCGCTCGGGTCCGCGGACAGCAACACGGCGTCGGCGTACTTGCCAGGCGCCACGGAGCCCAGCTCCGCTTCACGGCCCAGGAACACCGCACCGTTCAATGTCGCGATACGCACCAAGTCGCGCGCGGGAATGCCGGCTTCTTGCAACAACTCCAATTCACGGTGCACTGCCGGGCCCACGGTCTGGTCCGTGCCCAGCACCAGCACACCACCCGCCGCATTCAGCTTGCGCAGGTTTTCCATGGCCACCGGCGTCATCAGCTTCATCCAATGCGTCCACAGCGAGGTGCGCCAGCCCTCGCGCGTTTCGCCGCGCAGCTTTGCAATCTGCTCGGCGCTGTAGGTGGCGCGGTACAGCGGCTCATCCAGATACTCAGGGTGTTCCACCGTCCGTGAATAGTTTTCGCCGATGGTGAGCGTAGTCACGACGGGCGTCTTCTTCGCGGCCAGCAGGCGGTAGTACTGGTCACTGGCAGGGCCCTGGATGACCGGGTGCGCCAGCGTGTCGCTGCCCGCGTAGATGGCTTGCGTGGCGCGGAACTCGCTGGACACGTGGATGGTGGTACGGAAGCCGTGTTCGCCGGTGTAGCGGACGATGTCACGCAGCAAAGGCTCCGGCAGACTCGGAATCATGGGGCGAGCGCCCCAGCCGCGCTCTTCGAGCGTCAGCTTCACCAGGTCCGGCTGCTGCACCAGCAAGGCGTCCAGCGCGGGGCGGCCTGCCGGCCAGGCGTCGATATCCACGGAGCCGGGACCACTGCCGTGGCTACCCGGATAGGTGACGATGCCCCCGGTCGCGAAGATTCGAGGCGCCAAAATGCGGCCTGCGCGCTCATCGGCGCGCAAGCCGAAGATGTAAGCAGGCACGTTGCCGGCGTCGTAGATGGAAGTAACACCCGAATAGAGATAGCTGGCGAGCATGGCCAGCCCCTTGGCGCGGTCGTTGCCGGCCTCGCGGAGACCCGCGGGAGACACCGTGACGCCACCATCGAGATGCACGTGCATGTCCACGAGGCCAGGCATGAGGTACTGGCCACGGCCATCGATGCGCTGTGCCTTGGCCGGCACCGCGGCCAGACGCGCGGGCTGAACGCTGACGTAGCGGCCATCCACCATCACCACCGTCATGTCGGGCTGCGGCGCCCCGCCGGTCCCGTCGAGCAAGTTCACATGCTCGATGGCGAGCGTGGTGCCCACGGCCATCTGCAGGTCCGCACGCTTCGCGTACGGCGCGCTTCCTTCAGCTCCAGCCGGCAGCACTGCCACCGCGGCCGCCAGCAACAAGGCCCCACGCAACCCCTGCACAAGCTTCATGCGCGAACACTCCGGAACCAGAACCAGTACACCGCGGTGAGCAGCAACACCCAGGGAATGCCCACCAACAACGTCACGTGCATCGCCGGCACCCACCAGGTGGTGAGCATGATGGCGAAGACCGTCACCGCACCGACCACGGACCAAACGCTGCTTCCCGCGAGATGCAGCGGCAGTGCACGGCCTTCACGCGCCCAAGCGCGACGGAAACGCACGTGCGTGATGAAGCTGGTGAGCCAGGCAAAGAGGCCAGCGAACAGCGCCACGCCGAACAGATGGAAGAAGGCATCGCCAGGCAGCCAAGCTGCCAGCAGCACCGCCACCACGAGCCCGGAGGAAGTGGCGGCAAGCGCGCCTACCGGGACGCCCCGCTCGGAGACCTTGCCCAAGGCCCGCGGCGCCTGCCCTGCGCGCGCCAGCGAAAACAGCGTGCGCGTGGCGGTGTAGAGATTGCAGTTCATCGCCGACAGCGCGGCCACCAACACGACGAAGTTCACCAGATGTGCCGCCGCCGGAATGCCCACGTGCTGGAACACCAGCACGAACGGGCTGGCGGTAACGCCCTCGCCAGTGGGCTGGCTATTCCACGGCACGATGGCCACCAGCACGAAGATGGCAGCTACGTAGAACAGGGTCAAACGAAGCACCGTGTTGCGCAGCGCCTTCGGCACCGTCTTCACGGGGTCTTCCGCTTCGCCAGCGGTGACGGCTACCACTTCCGTACCCACGAAGCCGAACACCACGAAACACACGGCGAGCCACACGCCCGTCCAGCCCATGGGCGCGAACCCGCCATGCGCCGTGAGGTTGGCGAAGCCCACCGCCGGCGAACCCGGCACGAAGCCGGCCAACAGCAGCAAGCCGAACACCACGAAACAGGCGATGGCTATCAGCTTCACCATCGAAAACACATATTCGATCTGGCCGAACTGCTGCACGCTGCGCGCGTTCATGCCCACGAGCAAACCACCGAAGCC
>JBEGRA010000113.1:0-3381 GCA_041180705.1 Pseudomonadota bacterium
CTCAGGACTCCAGCCGTCATCCTTCTTGGCCCTCTTCTTGAGCGTCGGCGCCAGCGCCGGCTCGGGGTGGAACAGCGGGTACTCAAAGCGCACCACGGTCGGTTCAAGGGGCTTCCACGACCTGCACGCGGCGTCTACGACCAGGTGGCCCTGCAGCTCGTGCTCTCGCAGGACGAGGTGGGTGTCGGCGGCGCGGCTCATGGAGCCCGCGCCGGCTCCAACATCAGTGATCGCCTTCTCCGACTGGTTGCCCTTGCTGGTGTGGTGGATCGAGACGAGGCAGGCATCCAAGCGGCGGGCCATCGCGTCGAGCAGGTTGTAGGTGCGGGCCATGTACCCGTTGTCGTTCTCGTCGGCACCGTCGTCGCAGTTGAAGCGGTAGAAGGCGTCAAAGATCACCATGCCGTAGCGCCCCGGCTCGACGCGCTTGGGGGCCAGCATGCCCGCGTCGAGCGTCCTGAAGCTCTGCAGGGCGCCCCGGAGGCTCTTGACCTCAAGCCACCCATCGAGGTCGTCTACGGGGATTCCCTTGGCCGTAGCGACCCGCTGCAGGCGGTCGGCAAGGGTCTCCTCGTGCAGCTCGTTGTCCACGAGCAGCACCGAAGACCGCTCGACCGTGAAACGATGCAGCCACGGCCGCCCGGTGGCGACGCAGAGGGCGAGGTCAAGCACCATCCAGCTCTTGCCCGTCTTCGGCGCCGCGATGATGTTCATGGTCTCGCCCGACCTCAGGAGGTCGTGCACGATCGGCCTGCGCATCTTTGGGTTGCGCTGCAGCAGGTCTCGGATGCCGATGGCGGGGGTGTCGTCGATCACCACGACCGCCTGCTCAGCGGGGCCCTGCAGGGGCGTCCGCTCGCCCTTGAAGGCGTTGCTGATCTGCCGGGGCAGGTCGGCGAGGTCGTCGGGCCCGAGGCCCAGCAGCCGGGCCCGGCGCATGATTGCGACCTCGGCGTCGCCTTGGGCCCACTGCCGCGCCTTCAGGTCGCATGCGACGGTGAAGATCGTGTCTCGACGGCCGTAGCCGGGGATCAGGTAGCCGTCCTCGAAGAAGCGCTTGGCAAGGTCGCTGAGGCTTCCGGCTGCGACGGTCGTGGCGGGGGCCTGCTGGGCCTCCTGCTGGAACGCGCCCGGCTCAGGGAACTCCTCAAGCCCATAGGCGCGGTCAGGCTCGCACGCGAGCACGGTGCAGGTCGGGCGCTCGGGGTACTTCCAGTTCACGAAGCCCGGAATGCGCATGATGCGGGGGGCGTCGGTCACCGAGCGATCCGACCCGAGACGCACAGCCAGCGCGTCCTGGCGCTCCGTCCACGCCTTCAGGTCGGTCAGCGGCTCCTGCAGCCTCCACCAGGCGTGGATGCCGCCGCCCGTTGCCACGATGACCGTCGGCTCGGGGATGCAGGCGTCGGTCCACTTCAGCCGGGCCTGCTCAATGGTGCAGCCGTGGTCGAAGTCTGCGAACAGGCAGCGGGCGAGCGCCACATCTTCGGCCTTGCCGCCGTTGCGGCTGCGAGGGTTCGCGCCGAAATAGACATGGGTGCCGGCGGGGAAGTCGGCCGCCTGCTGGATGATCGCGGCCAGGTCGTGGAGCTTCGCCCAGCGCTGCACCGGCTTCGTGCCCAGCGTGCGGATCTCGATGAGGTCGTCTGCCTCAAAAATGAACCCGAGCAGCTGGTACGCGGCCTCGACCGCGGGGTGGATCGTCTCAGGCATTGGCTTCCTTGCCGTGCTACAGATCTTCAGAACTGTGGCACCTTTGAACCAAAGCCCCGGCGGGACTCTCGTCAACCGCCGGGGCCATTCCGGGGATCAGAAGGGAATGTCGCTCGCGTCCACCTTGCCTCGACTCGGCCCGGCCTTCTTGCCCGGGATCACAGCCTTCGGCGCGATGTAGTCGCCGATGCGGGCCTTGCCGGACTTGCTGACGAAGGTGCGGATGGTCACGGTCTGACCCTGCAGGCGCTCCTCCTCAAAGCTCTTCATGCCAGCCGCCAGCACGGGCAGCCCGGCGGACGCCAGTGCCTGGCTGATGCGGTTGACGTGTGTGATCGGAATGGAGTCGAACACGCGGAAGCGCTTGCCCTCGTGATGCACGTCGATCCACAGGCTCAACTCCCAGCCCTCGGGATTCGCCGCGGTCTTCACGTTGTCGAACTGGCTCTGTCGAGCCTCGCTCTTCACGACCTCGCCCTGGTACTCGCCCGCAGGCAGGACCTCATTCGACGTGCTGGGCTGCTTCTTCTCCTGCTCCTCGCCACTGTTCCAGATCAGCTTCACTTCATGTTCTCCTTGTTGATGGTGTTGCTCAGTGCCTCGTGCCATTCCTCGAGCACCGCACGGGTGCCCGCTTCGTCCTTGCCTTGCTTGCGTGCCGCTGCCAGCGCCTGATGCGCGGTGCGCTTGCCTCCCGTCTTGCGGGCCAGCGCTGCGACCTCCTCGGCGAGCTGCTCCAAGCCTGCCGGCGACGGCGACTCAACCGCCGCCGGCTCGGCCTGGGGAGCCACCACGGCCTCCGTCGATGGAGCCGTGAGGAGTCTGTTGAGGTCGGCAATGCGGTCGTCCTGCGGGCGGGCAGGGGCTGCCGGAGCCGCCCGCTGCATGTCCTCAATCTCGGTCTCGTCCAAGTATCCGAGGCCGCAGATGCTGAGCGTGAGTCGCCGCTTGGCCTTGGTCTCGGCCTTCATCATCGCGTTCGCAAGATCCATCGCCCGAAGCCCGGCGATGCTCACAGATCCGCTGGACTCGTCCTTCTTCCCGTCCTTGTCCACGCCGCGCACGATGACCGTGTAGACGCCAGTCTCGGTGTTCGAGTCCCTGCTGATGATCCTGATGCTGACCTTGTGGATCTTGCGCAGCTGCTCAGTGCAGTCCTTCTTGGCGTACATCACCAGCCTGCCCTGGAACATCTGAAACTCGAACGGGCGGGTAGCCGGGTTCAAGCCGAGCGAGTCGCACACATGCTTCACATATGCGACGCGCTGCTCTGAACTCAGTTTCGACAGGTCGCCAGTCATCACGATCTGTTCGATCGCCTGCATGTCGGTCAGGTTCACGATGCTCATGCGTCCTCCTTGAAGCAGTCCCAGCCGCGCCGCTTGGCTTCTAGCAATGCGCCGCCGTGTGTCTCAGTATCTGATTCGCAGGCCTCTCGCCTCGCCTCGTCACGCTCGGCTGTCAACTTGTTAGTAGTGCTTACAAGTTCAGCGCGAAGCCGTTCGATTTCCAACCGCAGGTTGTTGCGGTCGGTGTGTAGGTGATTGACAGCACTTTCCTCAACCTCCAACCGATCCCGCAATTCCTCCATGTCACGCTCGGCCTTTTGCATGGCCTTTCGCCAAGCCTCGATTTCATCCATCATCGTGCTGATCTGAATCGCAGCCT
>JBEGRA010000114.1:0-7497 GCA_041180705.1 Pseudomonadota bacterium
GGGCCAACAGGTTCACGAGGATGGGCGTGCCCAGCCCCGCGAGTTTGCCCAGCTCCAGCGTCATGAGTGCCATGGCCATGAACAGTGGCAAGGCGAGACTGCCGAAAGCCTCGATGGCGGCTAGCGGCAGTGGCCAGCGGGCAGCATCGGCCACATTGCGCACCACGGCAGCCACCAGCATGGCCCCGACGTAGGCAGGGAGCGTGACGCCCATGGCCGTGAAGCCTGCGCTCACGAAAGTACCGGCCCACATCACGCCCAGGACCAACAGGATGCCCAGCATGGCCGCATTCGGCGGCGAAGGTGGCGAGTTGGTCGTCGCGTGCCCGCCAGCAGGCGCAATGTCGTTCGAAGCTTTCAGCGCGACAGCGCCACGGTCCTTCAAGTCTCGAAGAACCGCCCCAGCGACTGGACCGCCCACAAGCCCACCCAACACGATGCCGCCCATGGCGGCAACGATGCCGACGGCTTCGGCACCATGGATGCCTGCTTGTTCGAAGGCGGGTGCAAACGCGAGTGCCGTGGCCGGGCCGCCGGCCAGCGTGGCAGTACCGGTGAGTACACCGAACAACGGCGGCAGGCCGAGGGCCGTGGCAATGCCCATGCCGAGCAGTCCCTGTGCCGCCGCCAAAGCGGCGGCTATGCCCAGAAACAGCAACACTTGTCGCCCGCCGGCCCGCAGCAGCGGCAGGCTGGCGCCAAAGCCGAGCGAAGTGAAGAACGCCACCAGCAGCGGTGTCTTGAGAGCGCTGTCGAACGCTGGCGCGGCCAGCCCGGCCTTTGGCAGGAACAAGACCCCGAGCGCCACAGCCAACCCACCCAGTACTGCCGCCGGCAGATTCAGCCGAGCGAGGAGGGGTACGGCCCGCCGTAGCCCCTCGCCGACCACTAGAGCGAAGCCGGCGAGGGTGAGGGTTTGTATGGCATCCATCCCGGGGATGTTACCGCCCCGGGCGGGCCGTTGCGCTAGTCCACCTTGGTAAGGTTGTCATCCGAGTTGCGGTCGACCCATTTGTTGAAAGGATCGATACCGACGAACCTGGGCTTTTGCGCGGTACGCACCACGAACCGCTGCGTGCCCGTATGGACGTCGCGACGCTCCATCAACAGCACATCGGTCTTGCGGTAGCCCTTCTGTCCGGGCTCCACGGTAAATAGGCCAACGTCGATGGAGGCCGCCAGCGGGGCGGGCGTCTCCTTGCCCTTGCCGTCGGCATGGAACTTCGCGGCGCTGACCGTGAAGGTGGTCTCCCATTGCCCACCCCCCACCTGCCGGGTGCGGGCGTCCGTGGCTTTCAAATCCACGAGAGTGATCTTTTCGAGCAGGTCTTCGATGAGCTCTTCGTGGGCAGGCCCGGCTTCCGCCTTGAGCAATGCGATGAAATCCGAAGACCTGGGGTACGGCGCACCCTTGAACGCGTATTGGGCAATCAACTGCCGCAGGGCCCGGTTCACCGCAGCTTCGCCGATCTGGTCCTTGAGCAGGTACATGGCCAGAGAACCCTTGCGGTAGTGGATGTACCCCTGGCTCTCCACGCGGTTCAGGGGCAGCTCCTCCACCACCTCGCCGCCGCGGGCACGCAGATAGCGGTCCAGCTCGAACTTCAGGAACTTCCGAATCTGCTCCGGCCCGTACTTGTGCTCCATGATCATGATGGCGGAATACTGGGCGAGGGTTTCCACCAGCATCGACCCGCCCTGCATGTCCGCCGCTATCACCTGGTGGCCCCACCATTGGTGAGCTACCTCGTGAGCGGTCACGTAGGTGACCATGTCGATCTTGTCCTCGTCGCGGTAATCGGCGATGAAGCCGATGCCCTCGGAGAACGGAATGGTATTCGCGAAGCTCTGCGCAAACGTGCCGTAGGCCGGGAATTCCAGAATCCTGACCTGCCGGAACTGGAACGGGCTGAATTCGCGGCTGCAGTATTCGAGGGAATCCTTCATGCCATCGATCATGCGGTCGACGTTCCAGGCGTGGGCGGGGTCGTGGTACACGGCCAACTGCACGTCCTTCCAACGGTCGCGCTTCACGGCATAGCGGGCGCTTTGCATCGAGAAGAAATGCTGGATGGGCGCTTCGGTGCGGTAGTGCACCGTGCGCCGTCCGTTGGCGGTGGTGTCGGAAAGCAGATAGCCGGGAGCCACTGGCGTCTGGTCTGCGACCGTGGACAGCGTGATGTCGAGGTCCACCCAATCGCTGTCGCGCCGCAGCCCGTTGTATTCCCGCGCGGTGTCGTCTTCCAGTTTTGCCGGGCGCAGTTCGGCGGGCAGACCGTACTTGCGCCGCTTGTTGCGGTCTTGCAGCAACACGTCGCGACTCATGCCGAGCGTGGGTGTCAGCTCGGAATTGTTGAGGAACGTACCGTTGTCGACGACCCGCGTATCATTGCTGCGGTTGCGGAACCCACGCTGTTCGCGAACGCTGTGGAAGGCGAGCGTGCGACGTTCGCCCGGCTGCAACGGCTGGGCGAAGGTGTAGATGCGGTACTGGAACTTCTCGAAATCCCGCGTCAACTTCGCGCCTTCCACTTGCAACTGCTCCATGCGCACATCGTTGGGCCAGCGCACATGCACTTCGGAAAGCGGCGTGCCGTTGCGGTTTTCGATGATGTAAGTGCCCGCCGCGACGGCGCGCGACTCGTGCGGATAGAGATCCACCTGCAGCTTGACGGCGGCGATTCGCGGCTGCGGCACCTTCTCGAAACGCAGCAAGGTCTTTTCGTAATCGGCAGTCAGGCGCTCTTCGTCCAGCACCGTGCGGTAGGGGTTCAGCACGTGGGTGTTGTAATGAATGAAGACGCCAAGGCCAATCATCGCCAAGGCCGCCGCTGCAACGATGGCGCCGGGAATTCCGCGCAAACGGTGTGGCAGCGCCTGGAGGCGTGACCACAATGTGCCCAATGCCCCGCGCCGCCATAGGGCGTGGGTCAGCACCACGAGGATGACGGCGAACGCGGCCCAATAGGCGCGGAACCAGGCATCGAAAACCGCGAACTGCCCCTGGCCGTTCATGTCGGACAGCGGAATGGGCAGGCCGCTGGCGTACTGGTAGAGATTGTCTTCGAGGCCCACGCGGTCCATGACGGTACGCGAGACGACGAACAACAGCATGAGCATCCAGCCGATGAACTTGTGCGGCACAAGCACCTGCAGGAATACCGCGAGGACGGCGAAGAGAATGCTGAACACCGTGAACGGCAGGATGTACCACTGCAGGTAATGCAGCAGTTCGAAGTGCGGGAAGCCTTTCATGGCCTGCATGGTGATGGCAGCGAGCGTGCTGGAAGCGATGGTGGCCAGCAGCACCAGCGAGATGGCGAGAATCTTCGGCACCACGAAGGCCCAATCCGGCGCCGGCGTGGCATCGACGATTTCGTGGATGCGGCGGTCGCGGTTGCTCCACACCAGCTCGCCGGCGTAGTACACGGAAATGATGAGCGGAATGATGCTGAAGCTGCCCATCAGCGCCTCGATCATCACGCGGGTGACAGGGTAGATGGTGTTGTCGTAAAGCTGGTCCGCGTACCAAAGTGCGCCGAGCGAATTGATGAACCCTACGCCCAGCAGCACCACGAATGCCGGGCTGCGAAAGCAGGCGGCCATGTCGAAGCGCGTCAGCGCCCAGAGCTGCGCCCAGGCGGCTTGTCGCGTGCCGGCTGTCGATGGCCGCCGATGTGCGGTGGGCGCACCGTCGCTGATGGAACCTGCCGGCATCCGCTGTGGCGCGGCAGCCTGCTTTGCCTGCGTTTCCTCAGCTGCTGCTTTGGCAGCACGCTGCGGTTTGCCTTCCACCTTGAATAGGCGATAGGCCAGCGCCAGCAGCCCGAAAGACACCGTGAACCACAGCACGCGGTTCCACAGCAGCAGTCCTTCGAGTGGCACGAGCCGAGTGTTGCGGTCGGCTGCGGTCCAGTATTTCGTCAGTTGCGACACCGCACCCAGGCCGAACGGATCGATCATTGCCACCAGGGCCTCGTTGCCCGGCCGGTCGAGAGAGCCGGTGGCCACGAAGAAGAGCACCAGAAAGACGATGACGCCGACGTACGTGGACAGCATGGAGCGCGTTGCGGTCGCCAGCGCGAAGAAGCCGGCGCCCATGACGAACAGGGTGGGAACGCACAGCGCGAACAGCGTATAGGCATACATGCCAAGCCGGACAGGACCTACGGTTTCCGGGTCCACCCAGGGCATGGCGGCGCCCACGAGGTTGCCCAGCGGCACGGCCGTGAACAACAGGATGGCAGCCGCCAGTGCACCGGTGAAGCGGCCGAACAGGTAGTCGAACTTGGTGATGCGTGTGGAGTGGATGAGCGCCGCGAAACGCGTCTCGTCGTCGCGGACCACCACGTTCGCCACGAAGGCCACGAGAATGAAGAGCGCAAAGACGCTCAGCACCAGCATGGTCTGGGTAACAGCGAAGGGGGAGTTCACCAGCACGTTGCCGCCTTCGCCGATATTCACGGTATCGGAAGCTGCTGCGCCGAAAGCGAGCAGGAAGAACAGCAGGGTGGTGACGGCAAAAGCCGGGCCCGTGGCCTGATAGCGGAATTCGAAGGCCGCGATGCGGCCGAACATGCTTTGGGTACTCATGGCGGCAGCCTCAGGCAGCGCGGCGCTGGGCGGACAGCGTGGCGAAGTAGACGTCCTCGAGGCCGGCCGGCGCCGGTTCGAAGCCTTCGCCCGGGGATTGCTCCGCCACCACATGGATGAGCGTCTTGCCACCGAGAAGGCGCGTCGAGATGACTTCGAACGCCGCCTGGTGTTCGGCGAGGGCCGCCTTGGCGATGGTCTTGCGCCAGATGCGTCCATCGACGCGGGCGATGAGTTCATGCGGCGCACCGGTCCCGACGATTCGCCCGCCCGCCAGGATGGCCATGCGCGAGCACAGGTCCTTCACGTCTTCGACGATATGCGTGGACAGGATGAGCACCACGTTCTCGCCGATTTCGGAAAGCAGGTTCAGGAAACGGTTGCGCTCCTCGGGGTCGAGGCCGGCGGTGGGTTCGTCGACGATGACCAACTCCGGGTTGCCGAGCAGTGCCTGGGCGATGCCGAAGCGCTGCCGCATGCCACCCGAAAAGCCGGCCAGGGCCTTTTTGCGCACGTCCCACAGGTTCACCTGCTGGAGCAGCGCTTCGACAGCGGCCTTGCGTTCGCCGCGAACGGAAAAGCCCTTCAGGACGGCCAGATGGTCCAGCATGTCGTAGGCGCTGACGCGCGGGTAGACGCCGAAATCCTGCGGGAGATAGCCGAGCCGTGCCCGCAGCTCCGCCGGCTGCTGCAGAAGGTCCAGTTCGCCGAAGCGCAGCGTGCCGGAGGTAGGGACTTGCAGCGTGGCGAGACAGCGCATCAGGGAGGACTTGCCGGCACCGTTGGGGCCGAGCAGGCCGAACATGCCGCGCGGAATCTCCAGCGTGACGCCGTCGAGGGCGCGCGTGCCGTTGGGGTAGACGTGGGTGAGGTCGGCGATGTGCAGCATGGGGAGTCTCCGCGGAGCTGGCGATGCAGACCGGAAGACGCCCTGATGGCTGGCGGCTCCGGCAGCGTTGCCGTTCCGTAGTGTTAGTGTTGTAGTTAAGTATAACACCATAAATTGGCTTGGGAAGCCCCTGCAGTTTTCGGATAGCGGAATAGCAGTAGATTTAGAATCCATATTTTAATATGCTGCGTCGTCCCTTCTGGAGGTCTCCATGCGATTCCAGTCCTTGATGCCGGCGCTCGGTACGGCGCTGCCAGCTTTCACGGCTGCCGATCCTGCGGGCCGCCAATATTCGACCGCGGATTTCGCCGGTGGACCTGGGGTTCTCGTTGCCTTCATCTGCAACCACTGCCCGTTCGTGCTGCACATCGCGGACCGGTTCGTGGAGGTGGCCAATGCTGCCGTGGCGCGTGGCGTGCGGGTGGTTGCCATCAGCAGCAACGATGTCGATGCTTTTCCCGAGGACGGACCGGAGCCGATGGCGCGCTTTGCGGCGCAGCGCGGCTTTGGTTTTCCGTATCTCTATGACGCAGACCAGCAGGTGGCTTTGGCTTTCGGCGCCGTCTGCACACCGGACTTTTTCCTGTACGACGGCGAAGGCCGCTTGTACTACTGCGGTCAGTTCGATCGCACCCGCCCGACCACACCTCATACGGTGGGCAAGCTTGGTGCTGGACAGGCCGCTACGGGCGATGATTTGAACGCTGCCATCGAGGCACTGCTCGCGGGGGCGCCGCCACCGGCCGAGCAATGGCCCAGCCAGGGCTGCAGCATGAAATGGAAACCCGGCCTTGAGCCGGAATGGGGCTGAGGAGCACACCATGAACACTTTCGACGGAATCAAGCCGGGCGTCAGCCTGTACAGCTATCAGGAGGAATACTTCCTCCGCAAACTCTCGCTGGAAGATTGCATTCGCACGGCTGCGGAAGCAGGCTCGGTGGGCATCGAGTCCATCGGCGAGCAGATGATGCCGGGCTTCCCGAACCTCTCCGATGCCTTCTACGAGCAGTGGCACGGCTGGATGGCCCAGTACGGCGTGACGCCGACGGCTCACGACGCCATGCTCGATACCAAGAAGTACAAGCACCGCCTGCTCACGGACGACGAGTGCATGGTGGAATTCGAGCGCGATCTTCGCCATGCCGCCAAGCTCGGCTGCAAGGTGCTGCGCGTGCTCTGCATGGTTTCGCCGGAAATCATGGCCAAGGCCGTGCCCCTTGCCGAAAAGTACGACGTGAAAATGGGGATTGAAGTTCATCAGCCCTATTACTTCGACCATCCCTGGATTCAGCGGCATCTGGAGATGGCAGAGCGCCTTGGCACCAAGCACTACGGGCTGGTGCCGGACATGGGCATTTACACCAAGCGTCTGCCACGGGTCGCTCGCGACCGCATGGAACGCATGGGCGCCACGCCGAAGATTCTCGATTACGTTTGCGAGGCCTACGAGTCCGGCATGCTCTCCGAATACGTCATCTTCGAGACCCGCAAGATGGGCGGCAACGCCATGGATATTGCCTGGGCTGAACAATGCCGCCACTCGGTCTATACGAACCCCAAGCGGCTCACCGAGTTCATGCCATACATTTTCCACATCCACGCGAAGTTCTACGAGATGCTGGATGACGGGACCGAATACAGCATTCCGTACGACAAAATCATTCCGGCGCTGAAGGCCGGCAACTACCAGGGCTCGCTGTCCAGCGAATACGAAGGCAATCGCCACATTCAGGATGCCTTCCCCGTGGACAGCGTCGAACAAGTGCGTCGCCAACACGCCATGTTCCGTCGCCTGATCGCTGCCGCCTGAGGAGATTGCCATGTTCGACCGTTACATGATCGTGGAAAATACCGTCCGGAACATTGCCGAGAACGGCGAAGTGGTGGGTTTCACCTTCGGCGCCCGCATTGCGTACTACCGTGGCCTCGGGCTTTCCATGGTGGAAGACCTGCAGGTGACAGTGGATGGCGAGGTGATGCCGCGAAGTGCCATCCGTTTCAGCGTCGGGGGGCC
>JBEGRA010000115.1:0-2716 GCA_041180705.1 Pseudomonadota bacterium
TACACCGGCGGCATGGTGATCTTCGGCGGCCTGCTGGCTGGCATTGCTGTCTTGCATGTCTTCCGCAAGGCACCGGAAACCGCGTTGTTCTGGGCAGCGTTCATCCTCACCCGGCCTTTGGGAGCCGTGGTCGGAGATTTTCTGGACAAGCCTCTGACTCAGGGCGGGTTGGCGTTGAGTCGTTATGAGGGTGCCGCCGTGCTGGCGGCGGTCATCGTTCTCTGCGTGCGGTTTCTCCCGCAGCGAGCGGCGGCCAAGGCGCACTGACTTCAATTGTTTTTCGTCGAGGAATTTCCATGCGGTTTGCACTCAATGGTTGGTTCGGGTTGATAGTTCTGGGAGCCGTCGCGGCGCCGGCCGCTGGAGCCGATGCAGTGGCGGGGCGTACCTATTTCCGTGCACAGTGCACGCTTTGCCACAACGCGGAGCCTGGCGACAATGGGGGGGCGCAGGGGCCCAGCCTGCAAGGCTTGCTCGGCCGCAAGGCCGGTAGCTCCGCGGACTTCAATTCCACGGCGGCGCTCAAGAACTCCGGGATAGTGTGGGACGCCGCATCACTGGAGCGTTTTCTGGCCAACCCTGCCGCCGTGGTCCCGGGGACGTCGATGGTGGTTGCAATAGCCGATGCTACGGACCGCCAGAACGTGGTTGCGTATTTCTCGGCCCTGCGTGAAGGTTCATTGCCCGCGACGGCCGCCGGCTCAGCCAGCGCCACTGCCGCCACGCCGGTGGGCGTTGCTGCAGGCTCGGGCAAGGCAGCGAGCAATCAGGATTGGAAGAAAGACGCACCCGGTCGCGTCCACCGTATCGACATCAAGACTTTGCCGGCTCCTTTCGCCACCGAGTCCGTCCGCAATGTGCCGCGCGTGGTGCCGAAGCCGGAAGGCGCGAAGTTGGCTGTGCCGCCCGGGTTCCACGTGGAGGTGTTCGTCGACGGCCTCTCTGCGCCGCGTTCCATGCTGTTGGCGGCCAACGGGGACATCGTTCTGGCGGAGACCAAGGCCGGTAAGCTGAAGGTGCTGCGGCCCACGGCGGATGGCAAGAGCGCTACCGTCACGACGTTCGCCACTGGGCTGCAGCAGCCCTACGGTTTGGCGTTCTACCCGTCGGCGGAGAATGCCCGTTGGTTGTATGTAGCCGAAGTGAATCGCGTGGTGCGGTATGCCTTCAAGAGCGGTGCGACCGAAGCGCAGGGTGAACCCGAAATAGTCATCCCGCAGTTGTCGCCGGTAGCGGGTGGGCACTACACGCGAGACATGGCGTTCTCGCCGGACGGCAAGAAGCTTTATGTGGCTGTGGGCTCGCTCTCCAATATCGCGGAGAAGATGGCGAAGAAGACCGTCGACGAGGCGCGGAGTTGGCAAGCAACACAAGGGCTTGGAGCCGCTTGGGACAATGAAGAAAACCGTGCCCAGGTGCGCGTGTTCGACATGGCAGGCGACACGGTGGCCGATACGCGCGGCCGTGCCTATGCCACGGGTCTGCGCAACTGCGCCGGCATGACGTTGCAGCCGGGCACGGGCGAGGTGTGGTGTACGGTGAATGAACGCGATGCCTTGGGCGACAATCTGGTGCCCGACTATGCGACGCACGTGCGTGAAGGCGCCTACTACGGTTGGCCCTGGTACTACCTTGGAAACCACGAGGACCCGCGCCTGGCCGGCGAGCGGCCGGACTTGGCGGGCAAGATGACGAACCCCGACGTTCCTTTCACCGCCCACTCGGCGGCGCTGAACATCAAGTTCTATGCGGCAGAAGCGGGCAGTTCCTTGTTCCCGGCGAGTTACCGCGGCGTGCCGTTCGTGGCGTTGCACGGTTCCTGGAACCGCGGCGAGCGCACTGGCCACAAGGTAGTCACGCTGGCCATGCGCCACGGCAAGCCCACGGGCGAGTACGTGGACTTCCTCACCGGCTTCATCACCGACGACGGCAACGCTTGGGGTCGCCCCGCAGCCCTTGCCGTGGCGAAGGATGGTTCGCTGCTGGTGGCAGATGACGGCGGCAACGTCATCTACCGTGTTTCCTACGGGAAATAGATCGCCGCCGCCAGGCCGTCACACTTGCTCTTCGCGGATGGTCCGTGCCGCCGCGTAGTAGTGCCAGGCGGCCCAAACGCCCGTGAACGCCAGAGTCACGAGTGCCCAGCGCAGCGATTCGGCGTTGCTGCCCAAGCGCTTCGCCAGCGTGTCGCTGGCGAAGCCCACCAGTTGCGGTGCAATGATGAGGTTCGCGATGTTCGCTGCGAACAGCAGCATCGCCATCGCCTGCGCGCGCATCGCTGCAGGCACCAGATTGTTCAGCAGACCGATGGTCGGGCCGATGGAGAAGTAGATGGTTGGCACCACGATCCAGAGCATCGCGATGGCGGTGCTCTTCGACGTGGTGACATACGCATAGACCGATGGTGCCGTGACCAGCAGCAGCACGCCAGCCATCATCCACGTGATGCGGCGTGCGTCGTCTGCCGCAGAACAGGCGACTATCCAGCCTGTAATCAAGGTGGCGGCGGTGCCGGCGACCAGATGCATGGGGCCCAATGTCGCTCCCGTTTCGCCCACGCTCATGCCATGGGCGCGCGTCAGGAACGCCGGAGTCCACCACATGAGTCCCCAACCCCACAGCGTCGATACGGTGCCGCCCGCTATCACGTGAAAGGCCGCCTTGCGGGCGAGCACGGTGCGGATTGCCACGAACAAGCCCACTCCCGGTTCTGCTT
>JBEGRA010000116.1:0-3428 GCA_041180705.1 Pseudomonadota bacterium
CACGAGCCGCATCTTCTTCGCGCCATCCGTGATGACCACGAGCTGGTCTTCGTGGCGGCCGAAGCCCATCAAGGTGGGGGTGGCGCCAGTACCGTCGGCAATCTTGCCGAAGGGCAGCCGCACACCGCGGTCATACTTCGCCTGCCAGGCACCGGCCGCCTCGTCCCTGTGGATGCGGCCCTGCGCATCCACCACCAGGCGGTACATGGTGGTGTTCGACGCCACGTAGATGGCGCCGCCGTTGCATTCGGCACTGGTGGCGAAGCTGTTCGTGAATACCTCGTCTGCTGCCTCGGCATGGTAGACATCGATGACTGCAAGGCTCTGACGGTCCAGCGTGACGATGCGGCCGCCGATGGTGTTGATGACCAGAAAGCCGTTGAACGTCATGCCGAGACCGAACACCGTATCCGTCGGAAAGATGGTGTTTGCTTTGGCGCGGGCGTCATCGAACAAGTCGTCCGGCAAAGTCACCCGTTGCGGTGCGCGCAGTTTGGAATAAGGGTCGCGGGAGTCTTGCTGGTCAATTCGGATGAGGCCGCGTGCATTCGAGCCGATGAAGGCGTCTTCGCGCGTGATGAGCGAATAAAGAATACCCAACCGTTCCTGGTCTTCGATCGCCGACATCATCCGGTTCGTCTGTGAACGCAGATAGGTCAGCAGCTCCGCTTCGTCGCGCGCATCCAGAAACCGGCGAACTTCCCCGGCTTGGGCAAAGCGCTCTGCCGCGGAGACAGGGCGGTAGTCCGTAAATGCCGTGGGCAAGTCGACGCGGTCGATCTCGACGAAGCGACCGTTCTCGCGGTGCAGCTTGCGCATGGAGAACCCGGCCCAGAACCAGTACACCTCCTTGCCGGCCACCTGGTCCTGGTAAAAGGGGATGCCCATGCCGTCGCTGGGTACCACTTCAGCCCCGTCGGGCGTCATCACGTAGTGCCCGCGTGGCACGGCGAGGTCGGTGGCGTCGGTAGCGGCGTCGTTCCAATGCCCCTGGTTGTTGAAGGTCTGCGCCAGATAGGGGTTCATGGGCGGCTGCGTGGCCGCATGGCTGTCCGGAACGCTGGGCAGCAACAGCAAACAGAGCAGTGCGCGACGTGCGCCGACGAACCTGCGCCAAAGCAATACCGTACCGCTCAGTGCCAGCGCCAGCAGGGCGACCGCGCCGGCGACAAGGAGCGGGTGGTTGAAGTCTTCGCGTTTGCGGTAGTCCATGATGTGCAGGGACCAGAGAAAGTCGTAAATGCGCCACGTATTCGTGCGTCGCGCCACCACTTTACCCGTCGCTGGCGACACGTACACCCGCAGTCCTTCCGGGTCGTTGAACTGGACCTGCCACACGGGCAAGGGTCCGCGGTACTCGATGGGGGGCGCGGCTTGCAGCAGCGTCGCGCTCTTCACGTCACCCGGGCCGGCGTAGTCCGCCGCCGCAATGCGCCGGGCTGCCGCGGCATCCAGTGGCGAGAGCACGGCGCCGTTGGCGGCGTCCACCAGCGTGAAGCTCTTGCCATGCTGCACGCGCCAAACGACGCGGGTATCGATTTGCGCCAGCTCGAGCCCTTCCCAGGGACCCTCGACGGCTGCCATTGGTGCGGCCAGCGGTTCGGCCAACGTTGCTGCAAGTGCTGGATTGGCGGCGATTTGCCGGCGCAAATCCGGCTTCGGTACTTCCCGTACCAGATGCTCGCCACGTACTTTTTCAATGGGCACAGCGGACATGAACAAGCCACTCGTGGCCCAGGCCAGCACCTGCAGGCCGACCACCAGCGCCACCCACTTGTGCCATTTCCACCAATTCATGTGCATCGTTCCACTCCATCCAGCCGTTGCCATCCTACAATGGCCTCATGAAGTTCTCTTTCATTCGGTCACGGGTCGGCACTGCCATGCTGGCGTTGTCGCTGTGCGTTCTCTCACTGCCGGTGATGGCTGCCACGACCGTTTCCGTCGCCGAACAGCTTTCGCGAGTGGAAATGGCACTGGACGAGCGGGACACCAAGGGCGCGCGTGCGTGGCTGCAGCCCTTGCTGGAACGCAACGACCTGGTGTCGGCGCGCCGCGCCGAAGCGCTCTGGTTTTCCGCGCGTCTGGAGCGAATGGATGGCGACAACGATGCCGCCATGGAAGCCATAGGGGCTGCCGTGGACCTGGCGCGCGAGGCCGGCGCCGACGCCAATAGTGTGCTGGTGCAGTTGCTGCGCGACCGGGTGATGCTGGACACTCTTGCGGACCAGACCGAAGCCCGCCGGGACGACCTGCGTGAACTGGTCACGCTTGGTTCCAAAGCGGGCGAGCCCCAGGTGATATTCGATACCGGCGTTCTTGCGCTACGCCTCGTGGACCCCGACAAATCCGTAGGTTTGCTGGCCACCTTCATGTTGCGAGAGGGTGCCGAGCGCAACGGCGTGAACTTGTCGTCGGGCGCGTTGGCCTTGGCGGATGCCCTTCTGGCCAACGGTGACGGCAAGGCGGCACTCCAGGTGTACGACCGTCTCGTCGAAGCGCATGAGCAAGGTAGCGCTGCGTTTACCGGCAGGGCCGGCGCGCACATTTTGCTCGGGCAAGCGGCAGAGGCCAGAGCGGACCTGGAGGCGGCGCGCGCGCAGTTGAAGCGCGAGGCATCAAGTCTGGACCGCGACCTCGCGGTCGAAGGCGTGATGGTCCTGACGCAGCAACTCGACGCCATGGCGCCGTCGGCCGAAACGCCGGCAGACGACTGGCAGGCGCAGTTGCGGGCTGCCATCGACGCGGGGCGATGGGAAGACGCGCGAAAAGCCGCTGAATCGGCCATCATGCGCGACCGCAACGCGGTGGCTCCCCGAGCCGCGCTCGCCGAGGTTTACCTCTTGCAGGGCGAATACGACGGAGCGGTGAACGTGTTTGCATCGATGTCGGGGCTGGCGGGGGACTCCCGCTTTCCCCGTGCTGGCGGCAATCTGGCGCAAGCCCTGAAAGGGGGCGAGGTGTACGACGTGGAAGGCTTCGCCGAAGACTGGATAACGCTGCAGCCCGCGCAAAAGGCCTTGCTGCGCCGCACCGTGCAGGCGGCGCGCGAGCGCGGCCCGTTGCCCGCGACCGCAGGGCGCGTGGTCGCAGTCATCGAATTCCGGGCATCGAGCGATAAACTCCCATGACTGTCCGCGAATACACGCCGCCTACGGCCGCTGAACGCGCTGCGGAGCGAGCGCAACTGGTGGAAGCCCTGCAGCAGTTCGCCGTGGTGGCCACGCCGCGTCAGCTGGATCAGTTGCAGGAACTGCTGGACCGCACCGGCGAGGCGAACGCGCAGTTCAACCTCACGGCCATCCGCGCGCGCCCCGACATGCTGGTGAAACACATTTTCGACAGCTTTTCGCTGCTGCCCTTCCTGCCTTCGCCCGAGGAAGCCGATAGCGACACCCTGCGCGTCGCCGACATCGGCACGGGCGCCG
>JBEGRA010000117.1:0-7518 GCA_041180705.1 Pseudomonadota bacterium
ATCCGCTGCACCAAAGGCAGTATCTCGAGCGCATCCGCACCCAGCGCCCACGGGGCCACCTGCCGGTGGAACACCTGGGCCGTGATGTCGGCGTTATAGGTGGAAGTTTGGCCCCAACCGACATCGCCGGTGTCCGTCGTCAGCTTCACGAAGCAGACGAATTCGTCGGTGAAAGTCTCGAGCTTCGCAATACGCAACATGGGAATTTTCGCCGCTCTCAGGCTTTGGTGCGGATGGTTTCAAGCCCCAGCGCATCGGGGCCCTGTTCACGCCGCCACAAGGCAACGACGCTCCAGAGCGCCGTGAGGCTGATGACGAAAAAGAACACCATCATGGGCAGGTAGCCCCCCGGGTTGTCCTTGCCGGCGCCATACACGTCCAGCAGCTTGCCCGCGCCGAGGTTGGCAGCCGTCAGCGCCACGTTCTGCACGACAGTGATGAGGCCCAGTGCCGTGCCCAAGCGGCGCTGCTCGACCAACATGGTGGTGGACGGCCAGATGACGCCGGGAACGACGGCGAAGCTCACGCCCATCATCGCGGTGGACAGCCACAGCGGCCAATCGGTAAGCGTCAGCACGAGCAGCGTGGCAGTCATCAGCAAGGTACCGAACACCATCATGGAAGCACGGCGGCCATAGCGGTCTGCCACGAAGCCGAAAAATGGCGTGGCGAAAACGGCCGTGAAGAATACCCAGCTGTTGTTGATGGAGGCGGCTTCGTTGCTCAGCCCCTTCACGTTTTCGAAATAGCCGATGGCAAAGGTGCTGCGGAACGGAAAGAACACCGAGGCGTACAACACGTGCAAGCCGAGGATGTACCAGTAGGAGCGATTGAAGGTGAAGAGGTCCGCCCAGACGACGCGGTCGTGCGTGGGGGCAGCAGCCAGTACCTTGTGCTTGCCCGCCTGGCGGTCTACCCACCAGTAGACGAGGATGGCCAGCAGACTGAAGCCGGTGATGCCGGCACCCAACCACAGCGGATATTCAACACCGCGGGCATAGAGCCCGGCAGCCCATTGCGGCGAAGTGTCAGCGGAATAGGAACCCACTCGCGCCAGGCTGAGGAACAAGGTGACCGCAATGCCGATGCCGGCTTTCGGAAACCATTGCGCCAGGATGGCGAGCAAGGCCATGAAGAGGCCTTCTTCCGCCAACCCGAAGATCATGCGCCCGATGGCCACCACGACGAAGTCCGGCCCGCCGGCAGTCAGCACCGCGCCCAGAAAGCCGGCAGCCGCGGACCACACCGCCATGCGGGTGGCGGTGAAGCGATCGATGGCCCAGCCCGCCACCAGCGCGAACACGATGTTGGGCAAGCTCAGCACCGCATTCAGCGTGCCGATGTCCGTATGGGAGAAATCGCGCTCCGCCCGCAGCTTTTCGACCAGCGGGGCCACGGCATCGTATTCGTAGTAGTGGCCCGCAATGGCGAGCGCTGCCAGCGCCAGCACCCACCAGCGAACCGGAGACAGCTGTTGCACTCCACTCGCTGCGGAATGACCCGACGTGGCGTTGCTGGACATGGGAGCTCCTTAGTGGATACGCGCTTTCTGCCGGACCAGTTCCGCCTGCACTTTGCGGATGTCCACGCTCTGGAAGGTCTCGCCCGTCTGCAGGGAAATGGCCGCCGCCACGCCGGCACCCTGGCCCGCCACCGCGCAACACATCATGTTGCGCACGGCGGCATGGGAGGTCTTGTCGCCACCGATGGCGCGGCCCGTGACCAGCAGGTTGCCCACGCCCTGCGGCAGCATGGCGCGGTACGGCACGTGGAAGTACCGGCCGGTAGTGGGAATGATGAGGATGCCGTAACCGTCGATGAACTCCGGGAAGATGCCGATGGAGTCTTCGAAACGCCCCTGCTCGCGCACGTCATTCGCCGTCAGGTTGTAGACGGCGTCGATCTTGCGCGTGTCGCGCACCCCCAGCGTCATGCCGAAATTGCGCAGCTTCGCGATTTCACAGCCGGGCATGGCATGGCGAAGTGCATTCACCGCATGGATGGCCTGAGCGCGCCCTTCCATCTCGCCACGCGTGAGGTCCGCGGGGTCCGTGCCGTCGATGCCCGGCACGGAGATGAGGTTCAGGTAGGTCAGGTCGCCTTGGTCGCTGACCGTGCCCCAAGTACCCGCGATGGTGTTCAAGTTGGCGGGGATGATGCCGTTGGCGGCCGCCTGCTTGAAGGGCTTGCGCAGGAAGGGCGAGAACATCTCGTCTTCCTTGCCGCTGGTTTCGATGTTCCACTCGCCGTTGCCCACCCAGCTGCGGTAGGTCTGCGGGTCCGCCTTCACGGCTTCCATGAAGCGCTGCTTGTTCACGCCGCTCATGGAAAACATGACGGAAGCCGCCATCATTTCTTCGCGGGGGGTCTTGTGAACGCGAGCGCCTGCCCGCGTGGCGATATCGGCATCGCCGGTCGCATCGATCACGCGCTTGGCCAGGATGGCCTCACGGCCCGCTTTGCTTTCGGTGATGACGCCGATGAGGTTGCCGTTTTCCATGATGGGGGCGACGCACAAGCGGTGCAGCAGCGGCATGACGCCGGCTTCCGCCACCATGACATCCGCCACCCACTTGAACATCTCGGCGTCCAGCGCATGGCTGAGCGACTGCGGCTCCGGCAGAGCGGCGCCCATGGCCTTGGCGCGCTCTTCGAACTCGATGCCGATGCCTTCGCTGTCGATGGTCTTTTCGTGGCGGTACCAGGCGAAGCCTTCCACGCCCACTTGCGTGATGTTGCCGCCGAAGCACCCGTTACGCTCCAGCAGGGCGGTCTTCGCGCCGGCACGCGCCGCAGCCAGGGCCGCCGCCAATCCACCCGGGCCACTGCCCACGACCAACACTTCCGTCTCGAGAATGACGTCGACGGCACGCGCTGTTTCGTGAATTTTTTTCATGGTTGAATGAGCTTCCTGCAAGCGGTTCTGAAGCCACTTTAAAGGCAGAAAGCCCGACGGGATAGCCCAGTTGCGACATACCTCGACCGGTAAGCGGCATTCAACTGTCCGCGCCGGTCCTCAGGTGCGTCCCCGGTGCGCCCCGGGTACGCCTCAGGTGCGGCGACGGAGCACCAGCAAACCCTGCAGGGTGCCCCAGCACATCAGCAGCAGCAGTGCTGCCAGTGGCAAGCCCGTGGCCACGCTGCCTGCTTGCAGCGAATTCAGGCCGCCACTCAGCAACAGCGCAATGCCGATACCCGCGAGGCTGAGCAGCCACACGACCTTCTGGCGAAGCGAGGTGTCCGTACGTCCCCCTGCGGTGAGGGTGTCGATGACGAGCGTGCCCGAGTCCCAGCCGGTGATGAAGAAAATGAGCACCAGGCAGACTGCGACGAACGAGGTGACCTGCGCCCAAGGCAACTGCCCCAGCAACACGAACAACTGCGTATCGATGGGCGCCGCCGCGAAAGCAGCGGCAGCACCCGCCAACGACTGGGCAATGGCAGCGTCGCCGAACACCGTGAGCCACAGGATGCCCAGCAAGCTGGGCGCCAGCAGGCCACCCAACATGAACTCGCGCACCGTCCGCCCGCGCGAAATACGCGCGAGGAACAGCCCCACGAACGGGGCCCAGCTGATCCACCAGGCCCAGTAATAGACGGACCAGTCATCATAGAAACCGGTATCGGTGCGCCCGAAAGGGTTCGACAGCGCGGGTAACCATTTCACGTAGTTCGCGGTGTTGTCGAAGAGGTGGCCGAGCAGTTGCAGCGTCGGCCCCATGGCGAGAACGAACGCCACGAGCGCCAACGCCACGAACATGTTCACTTCGCTCAGCAGCTTGATGCCGCGGTCGATACCGCCGGCCACCGAGAAATACGTGACGATGGCCATGATGGCAATGAGGCCGACGACGTAAAGCGGCGTGTTCGGCACACCGTACAACCAGGTGATGCCGGCCATCGCTTGCTGCGCACCCAGCCCGAGCGAAGTCGCCAGACCGAAGAGCGTGGCGAACACCGCGAGGATATCGATGGCATCGCCCGTGCGCCCCCACACCGCACGACCGAACAAGGGATAGAACGCCGAACGGATCGACAACGGCATGTGGAAGTCGTAGCAGAAAATGGCCAGGCCCAGCCCGACCACCGCGTACATGGCCCAAGGATGCAGCGACCAGTCGAACAGAGTCGCCGCCATGGCGAGGTCGCGAGCACGAACGACATCGCCCGGCGAACCACCGAGAGGTGCAGCAGTGGCCGCGTGTTCGCCCAGCGCATTCGTGAAGTGCGTGATGGGTTCGGCGACGCCGTAGAACACCAACCCCACCCCCATGCCTGCACCGAACAGCATGGAGAACCAGCCGAGCAGGGAATAGTCCGGCTTGGCGCTGCGCCCGCCGATGCGCAGACTGCCGAGCGGCGAGACGGCGATGGCCAGGCAGAACACCAGCAGGAGGTCGCCCGCCAGCATCATGAAGCCGTCGAAGTGCTGCACGACGCCTTGCCGCAGGCCATTGAACAGCGCGGCGGAAGACGCGGGCCACAGCAAAGTGTAGAGAATGACCAGCAAGGCGATGGCCGCCGTCGGGAAGAACACCGACGGCTGTATCTGCATGCCGGCGAAGCGCCGCGTGGACTGGCCGTAGCCGCTTGTATCAATCTGCTCGGACCAGTGTGGCAAGGGCTTCTCCGGCTGTTCGTTCGTGTCGCTTCAGCGCTGGCTGTCGCGCCAGTTGGGCGCTTGGTAGAACGGCAATGGCGAAGGCGCCAACGGCGCGCGACCGCGAATGTGGTCCGCCATCTTTTCGGCAATCATGATGGTCGGCGCATTCAGGTTGCCGTTGGTGATGGTCGGCATGATGCTCGAGTCCACGACGCGCAGGCCTTCCATGCCGTGCACTCGGCCGGAAGTGTCCACCACCGCCATCGGGTCCGTCGCCGGGCCCATCTTGCAGCTGCAGGAGGGGTGGTATGCGCTTTCCACCTTCTGCGCGACGAAGGCATCGATCTGCGCGTCGGTCTGCACGTGATCGCCGGGGGCGAGTTCGCGACCACGGAAACGGTCGAAAGCCGGCTGCGCGAAAATCTCGCGCGTCAGCCGCACGCAGGCCCGCATTTCCTCGAGGTCATCGGGGTGCGAGAGATAGTTGAAGCGGATGGTGGGCTTTTCGCGCGGGTCCGCCGACTTCAGGCGTACATAGCCGCGGCTCTTCGAACGCATGGGACCCACGTGGGCCTGGAAACCGTGTTCCGAAGCCAGCGACGAACCATCGTAACTGACGGCCATCGGCAGGAAGTGATACTGGATGTCCGGGTAAGGAATGCCGGCCTTGCTGCGGATGAAGCCGCAAGTTTCGAAGTGGTTGGTGGCGCCGAGGCCATCGCGACGGAGCAGCCACCGCGCGCCGATGAGCGCCTTCGAGAACGGGTTCATCACCGAATACAGCGTGATGGGTTCCTTGCAGGCCACCTGAAAGTAGAACTCCAGATGGTCCTGCAGGTTTTCGCCGACGCCCGGCAGATCGTGCACCACCGGCAGCCCCAGCGCACGCAGTTCCTCGGCCGGCCCGATCCCCGACAGCTTCAGCAGTTGCGGCGAATTGATGGGGCCACCACACAGGATGACTTCGCGCCGCGCCTGCACCTGCACTTCGGTGTCACCGCGCAGGTAGACCACGCCGGTGGCACGACGCCCCGCACACACCACGCGCGTCACGCGGGCCTTCGTGCGCACTTCGAGATTGGAACGACGCATGGCCGGACGCAGATAGGCATTGGCCGTGCTGCAACGCACGCCCCCGCCCACCGTCATATCCATGCGGCCGAAGCCTTCCTGCTGGTAGCCGTTCACGTCGTCCGTGGCGGGGTAGCCAGCCTGCCTCGCGGCCTCCAGCCATGCCGCATGGAGCGGGTTTTTCGTGGGGCCATAGGAAGTGGCCAGCTTGCCTTCGCCACCGCGGTAATCCGTGGCGCCTTCGCCGCGCTTTTCCGCCTTCTTGAAGTACGGCAGCACGTCGGCGTAGCCCCAACCGGCAGCACCGCTTTCATCGCGCCAGCGCTCGAAGTCGTGGGCGTTGCCGCGGATGTAGACGAGGCCATTGATGGACGACGACCCACCCAGCACCTTGCCGCGCGGCGTGTGCAGACTGCGTCCTCCCAGGCCGGGCTCGGGCTCGGCGTGGTAGAACCAGTTGTACTTTTCCATGTTCATGGGAATGGCCAGTGCCGAGGGCATCTGGATGAACACGGAACGGTCGGAACCGCCGAATTCCAGCAGCAGGACAGTGGCGCTGCCGTCTTCGGTGAGTCGGTCCGCCAGCACGCAGCCAGCGGAGCCCGCGCCCACGATGATGTAATCGTAGGTGGAGTGGTCGGTAGGGTGTTGCATGCGCGCAAGCCTATGCCGATGTGGCGCACCGGAGCAAGAGGATGGCGCAAACTGATTAGCCCCGCTGCCCCGGGGTGACCATACTGGCAGCCTGAATTCGAAGGAGATTGCGATGGACACCCAGCAGCCAGCCCCGGAGCGCCGCGCCCGCGCCAACGGACGTGAAGCCAAGCGCGCCGCCCGTGCCGCACGCGCGGGCAACTCGGTGCCGTACATCACCCGCGCCGTGCCCTACTACGAGGTGCTGAGCGAGGAAGGCCTGGCGATCATCGAGCGCAACGCGGACACCATCCTGGCCGAAGTCGGCATCGAATTCCGCGAGGACCAGGAATCCCTGGACATTCTTCGCGCGGCCGGCGCCGAAGTGACCGGCGAACTCGTGAAATTCCCCCGCGGCATGTGCCGCAGCATCGTGCAGGCCAGCGCGCCGCGCGAGTTCACCCAGCACGCCCGCAACCCGGCCCGCAATGTCCGCATCGGTGGCGCCAACACGGTGTTCGCGCCGGCCTACGGCTCGCCTTTCATCCGCAGCCTCGACGAAGGCCGCCGCTACGCACGTCTTGAAGACTTCCAGAACTTCGTGAAGCTGGCCTACATGGCGCCCTCGCTGCACCATTCGGGCGGCACCATCGTGGAGCCCGTCGACCTGCCGGTGAACAAGCGTCACCTCGACATGGTCTACAGCCACCTGAAGTACAGCGACAAGCCGCTCATGGGCTCCGTCACTGCACCGGAACGCGCCGAAGACAGCGTGGAGATGGTGAAAATTGCGCTCGGTGCGGACGCCTACGAGGCGGACGGCAAGCTGAAGACCATGCTCATCAGCCTCATCAACGCCAACTCGCCGATGGTGTTCGACGCGACCATGCTGGGTGCGCTGAAGGTTTACGCCCGCGCGAACCAGGCCACCATCGTCACGCCGTTCATTCTGGCGGGTGCCATGTCGCCCGTCACGGTGGCCGGTACGGCGGCACAAACGCTTGCCGAGTCTCTGGCGGGCATGACGCTGGCCCAGCTGGTGAACCCGGGTGCACCGGTGGTGCTGGGCAGCTTTGCTTCGTCCATCTCCATGCAGAGCGGCGCGCCCACCTTCGGCACGCCGGAGCCAGCGCTGGTGCTGTACACGATGGCCGCGCTCGCTCGCCGCTTGGGCGTGCCGTTCCGCTCGGGTGGCAGCCTGTGCGCCTCGA
>JBEGRA010000118.1:0-3191 GCA_041180705.1 Pseudomonadota bacterium
GCGCCGCCGCGCTGGCAGCGGCAGCGGGCGAGGTAGCCGCCATGGTCACCGCCCCAGTGCAGAAATCCGTCATCGCGGATGCCGGCATTCCCTTCACGGGGCACACGGAATTCCTCGCCGACCTCTTCGCCGACACCGCCGGTGAACCCTGCCCCGTGGTGATGCTGCTCGTCGCGGGCACGCTGCGCGTGGCGCTGGCCACCACGCACCTGCCGCTGCGTGCCGTGCCGGACGCCATCACCTTGGATGGCCTGCTCCATACGCTGCGCATTCTCGACCATGGCTTGCGTACCCGCTTCCGCCTTGCCACCCCGCGCATCGCGGTGCTGGGCCTCAACCCGCACGCGGGTGAAGGTGGCCATCTCGGTCACGAGGACGACGCTGTCATCGCGCCGGCCATCGCTGCGGCACTTGCCGCCGGCATCGATGCTTTCGGACCACTCCCTGCGGACACCGCCTTCACGCCGAAGGCACTGGCCCGTGCGGACGCCGTGCTGGCCATGTTCCACGACCAGGGCTTGCCAGTGCTCAAGCACGTGGGCTTCGGTGCCGGCGTGAATGTGACACTGGGTCTGCCCATCGTGCGCACTTCCGTGGACCATGGCACCGCCCTCGAACTCGCCGGCACGGGCGAGGCGGACCTCGGCAGTCTGGCCGCTGCCGTCGCGCTGGCCGACCAACTGGTGAACGCATGAGCCAATTCGCACCACACCGCGCGCGCAAGCGCTTCGGGCAGCATTTCCTGCACGACGCCAACGTCATCGCGAACATCATCGATGCCATCGACCCGGTGCCGGGGCAGCCCTTGGTGGAAGTGGGGCCAGGCCTTGGCGCCCTCACCGTGCCGTTGCTGGGGGAATGCCAGCGCCTGCATGTGGTGGAACTGGACCGCGATGTCATCCCGCGCCTCGAAGCCACCTGCGCCGGACGCGGCGAACTCATCGTTCATCAGGGCGATGCCTTGTCCTACGACTTCGCAGCACTCGCGAAGGAACTGGGTGCACCGTTGCGTTTGGTGGGCAACCTGCCCTACAACATCTCCACGCCCCTGCTGTTCCATTTTCTTTCTGCCGCCGGTGCCGTGCGCGACATGCACTTCATGCTGCAGAAGGAAGTGGTGGACCGCATGGCGGCCACACCGGGCGGCAAGGACTACGGCCGCCTCACCGTGATGCTCGCGGCGAAAGTGCGCGTGGAAAAACTGTTCGACGTCGGCCCACGGTCGTTCAACCCGCCCCCGAAAGTGGACAGTTCCATCGTTCGCCTGGTGCCGCACGCCGCGCCGCCTTTCGAAGTGCCGGACCCGGCGCTGTTCGCCGACCTCGTGGTGAAGGCCTTCTCGCAGCGCCGCAAGACCCTGCGCAACTCCGTGCAAGGCGTGGTGCCACCCGAGGCCTTCACGCTCGCGGACATAGACCCGCAGCGCCGTGCGGAAACGCTAAGCCCGGCAGAGTTCGCCTCGCTGGCGCGGGCCGCACTGCAATGCCAACCTTCCTGACCTCCATTCCAACGCACGCCGTCACCATGCCCACCTCGCCGCCCATCCACATCGAAGTCGTGACCGCCTTCCTGAAGGAGCAGTCCGCGCCCGAAGACGGCCGCTATGCCTTCAGCTACACCATCACGCTACGCAACGACGGGCAGCAGCCCGCGAAGCTGTTGTCGCGGCACTGGATCATCACGGACGCCAACGGCAAGGTGGAGGAAGTGCGTGGCGACGGCGTGGTGGGCGAGCAGCCCCTGCTGAACCCCGGCCAGGGCTTCCGCTACAGCAGCGGCGCCGTGCTGGAAACGCCCGTCGGCACCATGCAGGGCAGCTACCGCATGCGGGCGGCGGATGGCCAGCACTACGAAGCCCCCATCCCCACGTTCCGCCTGGCGGTGCCGGGCCTGCTGCACTAGCCGCTGTGGCAACCTGGGCCATCGGGGACCTGCAAGGCTGTCATGGCGCGTTCGTGCACCTGCTGGAAGCCATCGGGTTTTCACCGGCCTCGGATCGCCTTTGGCTCTGCGGCGACCTCGTCAACCGTGGCCCGGATTCTGTCGGCACCCTGCGTGAAGTGATGGCACTGGGTGGTGCCGCAACCACCGTGCTGGGCAACCACGATCTCCACCTGCTCGCGGTAGCGCTGGCCCCGGCGGCCGGACGCGGCCTGCGGCCCGGCGATACGCTGGACGATATCCTTTCGGCACCCGATCGCACCCACCTGCTCGACTGGCTGTTGCAGCAACCGCTGCTTCACCGCGACCCGGCGCTGGACTGGACCCTCATCCACGCGGGCCTGCCACCCGCTTGGTCAGTGGCGATGGCCGCTGTGGAAGCCCGGAACGTGGAAGCGGCACTGCGCACCGACCCCGTCGGCTTTTTCAGCCAGATGTATGGCGACCAGCCGGACCACTGGTCACCGAAACTCGAAGGCGCCGACCGCCTGCGGTTCACGGTGAACTGCCTGACTCGTCTGCGCTTCTGCACCGCCCAAGGGCAGTTGCGGCCGAAGCTGAAGGGGCCGCCCGAACTGGCACCGCCAGACGCGCTGCCCTGGTTCTCCGTGCCGGGGCGGGCCGCAGCCACGGACCGGGTGGTCTTCGGGCATTGGTCCGCGCTAGGGCTGCTGCGAACGCCCACGGCGCTTGGGCTGGATACGGGCTGCGTATGGGGCGGCCGCCTGACTGCGGTGCGCCTGGAAGAGGACCGCCGCATCTCTCCCGAAGACTGGCAGGTGGTACAGGTACCCGCCGCCTAGCGGCTGGCGGGCTTGGGCGTTTCGGCCGTACGCGCGGGCACGAAGACCTCGAACCCCAGCGACAGACTGGTGCCCGAGAGCTGGTAGGGGATGCAACGGGTGTGGTCGTCCATGGCCCGGGTGCTGAACAGCGGCAGGATGCGGTCCCGGAACTGCTCCAGCAGTTCGCAGTCGCCCGGCTCGAGCACGCGGGGCCGGTCGCGATCGATGCGCACCGGATGCCATTCGCCCACGATACCGCCGGGCTCGGCGCCCGCAGGCCCGTTGATGGGCTCCAACGTGGCGAACTGCAGCTTCACGCGCGGGAACTCCGCCGGCCCGCCGTAAAGCGCGGCACAGCCGTAGTTGCCGACCCGCAGGTCGGACCGGGCACCCAAGGCGCGCAGCAAGCCCCGAACCTTGTCCGCCAGCCCGTCGCAGGAATACTTCGTGGTGAACCCGCTGTAG
>JBEGRA010000119.1:0-2752 GCA_041180705.1 Pseudomonadota bacterium
AAGCCCAGCGAAGACACGCTGTACTACGCCAGCTACAACCGCGGCAGCAAGAGCGGTGGCTTCACCTTCTCCACGGGCACGCCGTTCCACCCGAATGAGCAGGCCTTCCTGGAAGGCATCCCGTTCAAGCCCGAAGTGCTGAATGCGCTGGAACTGGGCATGAAGACGCGCCTTGGCAAGAGCACGACGCTTAACGTCAGCGCGTTCCACTACAACTACTCCGACTACCAGGCGTTCGCGCAGTTTGGCCCCGTGCAGACGGTGGTGAACCTGGATGCGAAGGAAACCGGCCTCGAAGTGGAGCTGGCTTCCCGCCCCATGGACGGTCTGACCTTGCAGTTGGGCTTGTCGGCTCTGGACTCGACCGTGAAGAACGTGCCGCTGCCGGACCTCGCGACCATCGAAGACCACGACCTGCCGCAGGCGCCGGCCTTGTCGGCGAACGCGCTGGCGCGTTACGAGTTCCCGGTCTCCGGCGGCATGGCGTTCGTGCAGTCGGACCTGCAGTACTCGGCGAAGTTCTGCTTCACCGTGCTGTGCGCGCCGGTCGAACGTGAAGGCGCCTACACGGTGCTGAATGCGCGTGCGGGCTTCACGGCGGAAGATGGTCGTTGGGAAGTGGCGGCGTACGTGGACAACCTGAACGAAGAAAAGTACCGCGTGTACGCCTTCGACAGCTCGTTGTTCGCGGGCGTGGTGGCTGGCGTCTACGCCAAGCCGCGCACCTTCGGCGTCAGCGCCAAGTACCGCTTCGGCGCGTTCTAAGCGCCGGGCTTGCCGTTGCGGTCCGGGCTTTCCGCCGGGCCGCGCGGCAGCGGAGCGGCGGGAGGCTCGCAGCCTTGCGCCGCTCCCAGTCCTTTCAGGAAGGCGCGTCGCGCCGTTCCCGTCAGCAGCGCCGCCGCCAGTTGCTCGGCGCGCTTTTCCGCCCCACTCAGTTTGCGCACCCAGCTGCGGTACGGCACGAGGCTGTGCGAGGCCTGTGTCAGGGCCTTGGCGGCAGCGCTTTTCGCCGGGCGCCCGGTCGTGCTGGCGGCATCCGCATCGGGGCCCAGCACTGCATCCAGTGCCGCCACTTCAGTCGCCAGGCCCGTACAGGAGCCATCCACGGGCGGCGTGTAGGGTTGCCCCTCCAGCGCCACCAGCACCGGTGGAATGTCCTTCTTCACCAGGTTCAGGTCCTGGAAGGGCGCACTGACCACATCCCCGACGGCGCTATTGCCGGCCGCGGGTGTTGCTGGTGCCGGTTTGGCGGGCGGAGTTTCGGGCGTTGCACGGATTGCCCCACTGAGCAGCGTACTGCCCACTGCGGTGACAGCGACCAATACCCCCAGAACTGTCGAAGGCGTGCGTGTCTTCATGGGCGCAAGTTAGCATGGTGGCCCGCCGCCGCGGTGTTACCCGGGACGCAAAGTGAAAACCGCTGCATGAACACTTCCGAACGTTTCGACGCTGCCTTCTTCCGGCGCTACTACGCCAATCCCGCCACGCGTGTGGCCACGCGGGAGGACCAGGCGCGGCTTGCCGCCCTCATCGGCAGCGTGGCGCACTACTGCGGCTTTCGCGTGAAGCGTCTGCTGGACGCCGGCTGTGGCGTGGGTTGGCTGCGCACGCCGCTGCGGCGGCAGTTCAAGGGCGTGGAATACGTGGGGCTGGAGGTGAGCGAATACCTGTGTCGCAAACACGGCTGGGTGCAGGGCAGCCTGCCCGGCTACACGGACGCGAAGGGTTTCGACCTCGTGGTTTGTCACGACGTACTGCAGTACTTGCCGGACCGCGAAGCCGCGCGTGCCATCACGGCGCTGGCGCATTTGTCGCGCGGGCTGCTGTATTTCAGCGTGCTCACCGCCGGCGACTGGAAACACAACGCGGACACTTCGCGCACCGACCGTGGCGTGCATCTGCGCCCGCGCGACTGGTATGAGCGCCGCCTGCGACGGCATTTCCGGCATCTCGGCTTCGGCGTTTATGCGTTGCGCAACTTCGCGCCTCTGCTGTGGGAACTGGAAACGCCCTGGAAGTGACGCAACCGCCTGTTTCCGCTGCTTTTTGTTTTGCAGTGCAGGATTGACCTCGACCCCGGAATGGGTGAAAACTCGGTGCCCAGAGGGAGGCTCCATTCCACGCAGGATGGGCCCCGAGGGGGGAGACGAGCTGAAGCGCCTTTGCGCCACGCCCGGCAGGTCACACTGCCGGGCGTGTTTCGTTTGGGTTGCTGCTAGAATCAGGATGGCGTCGCGGAAGGCCCCAAGCTTTTCCGCCGGTGCAGACCATGCCTTGTCACGTTTTATCCAGGGGGATACTCATGCAGATTTCGCTTTCGCTGGCCCGCAAGGCCGTGTTCGGTACGGCGGCCGTGGCGGCTGCGCTCATGCTGGGTGCATGCGGTGGTGGCGCCAGCGACGATGACCAGCTCATCCATGTTCTGGTGAAGGTGGACTCCATCACCCAGGAAGGCAAGTGCGACATGGTGTCCGTGCGCGCTGCTCCGAAGAACCTCGCGCCGAACCCGCCTTCGCTGTCGAACTCGAAGATGTTCTACACCGAGCTCGAGATGGCCACCCCGAAGGATGCCGGCGACCAGCCCATCTGCCGCGGCGAAAAGGAAACCATCCCGATGGCGCCGGGCGCGTGGGAGTTCAAGGTCCAGTTGCCGTCGGGCCCCGTCAGCTGCGAGCGTGACGTCCAGCTGCCTGCCGAAGGCCAGCCGGGTCTCACCGTGTCCTTCAAGGACGGCGACACCAGCTGCACCTGA
>JBEGRA010000120.1:0-6104 GCA_041180705.1 Pseudomonadota bacterium
TGCCGGCGCGCAGCGGATGGGCCGCCACTGCCTCGCGGAACCAGGGATCGGTGCTCCCCGAGCCGCTTACCTCCACACTGCTTTCCGCCCAGACCACGCGCCGTCCGGGTACCACGCGGACTCGCGCGCGCCAGTGCTTGCCGTTGCTCCCGGGGACTGCCTGCACTGCGGCGACGGCGGTAGCGGAGTAGAAGCCGAAGGGGCGCAACGCCGCCCGGGCTTCGCGGGAGGCGCGCTGCTGCAGTCGCAGGATCAATGTCTCGTCCAGGTCGTCACGCTGCCGGTAACGCGAGAGGCTCAGCCAGGCAATGACGTTGGCTTTGGCAGCGGCCGGCAGTTTCCCTTCTGCAGCGGTGACTTCGAGACGAATCTCCGCACGGCTGTCGGGCGGCGCCAGCAACGAGACTGCCAGCACCAGCATGGCTGCTTTCCGGAACCGCAGGGACCACGGTGCCCCGAGCGAGGGCGTTGCCAAACGCCACGAGCGCCTGAAGGAAGTCATGGTGGCCCGAAGCGGAAATGACGTTCACCGGCACGTGTGCCTTCCGGTGTGTGCTGCCATTCGAGAATCTCGCCCGCACCCGTGTCTGCAACGATGATGGCGGTGGTGGCGCGGGTGCCGTAGCGCTCGTTCAGTACGAAAGGCGCGGCGATGGCCTGCACGAAGCCGGAGCCGTAGCGCTCTTCGAACAAGCGCAGGACGGCGGTATTGTCGTCTTCGATGCCGGCTTCCGCGGTCAAGTCTTCCGGCGGAGGCGGTGTAGTGTCCAGCATCAAGGTGGCGAGCTTGGCTGGTGAAGGTTCACCTTGGTCCAGCGCCTGGCGCAAGGCCTCGCGGCAGCGCAGCAACTTGGGCCAGGGCGTATCCAGCTGCGCATTGGAAAGCCCGTAGACCCCCGGCGTGAGTGGCTGCGCGGCGGGCAGGCGGTTGCTGACGATCCAGGCTTCAGCGGCGTCTGCCAGCAGCAGCGAGAAGCCGGCATAGCGATGTGCCTGTGCTTGCAGTGCCAGCGAGTGGTCGCGGGCAGACGCTTCGCCTTGCAGGAAGCTGCTGACGAGTTCGCCCCGCGAAGGCGCGTTATCCGGGGGCGCCGCGAGGCTGCGGAAATTGGTGAGTGCAGCAACCTTGCCGCCCGGGCCGACGCCACACCATGTACCGCCCGCCTGCAGGTCGCGGCCTGCAAACACGCCCGACGCTTCGGGCCAGGCGTGAAGCGGGGCCGTCGGGCGCGTGTGGAATTCGTCCCGGTTGCCCACCAGCGCTAAGCGCAGGCCGGGCCGGGAACGCCAGCCGAAGGCGAGTAGGCACATGAGGCGATTATAGAACCCCGCACTGCCTGGCGGCGTGCGGCAGGTCGCTTCAGGGCCAGAGCAGGCGCAGCGCGTCCCAGCCGGTCTTGGCGATGAGGGCGGACACCACCGCGATGAACACCCAGCGTACGAAGCCGGCGCCGTGACGCAGCGCCAGGCGCGTGCCCACCTGAGCGCCGGTGACGTTCAGCACGGCCATGCCGAGCGCTATGGCTGGCAGCCATTCGCCACGCGGCAGGAACCAGCCGAGTGCCGCGAGGTTCGTGGCCACGTTCACCGCTCTTGCGCTTGCCGCCGCATGCAGGAAGTCGTACCCCAAAACGCGCACGTAGAGCAGCATGAGAAAACTGCCGGTGCCGGGGCCAAAGAATCCGTCATAGAAGCCGATGGCAGCCACGCCGGTGAAGAGAACCAGCCGCCGCCGCGCCGTGAGCGGTTGCGGCCGATGCGCATGGCCGAAGTCCCGGCGGACCAGCGTGTAAGCCAGAACGGCCGAAAGCAGCACGGGTACCAATGGCCGGAACACGGCCTGCGGCACATGGCTGACCGTGATGGCGCCACCCAGCGAGGTGGCGGCTGCTAGTGCACAGCCCGGCAGCACGACTCCCCAGGGCACGCGTACCGACCGCGCGTAACGCCACAGCGAACTGAACGTGCCGAACACGCCGGCGAACTTGCTGGTACCGAGCAGGTAAGCGGGGGCGGTGCCCGGTTGCGTGGCGAGCAAGGTGGGCAACTGGATGAGCCCGCCGCCGCCCACCATGGCGTCGATGAGGCCGGCGCCGAAAGCACCGGCCAGCACCAGCATCCAGTCCAGCATCAGCGTGCCGGGGCGGGTGGCGTCACGGCCCCGAGCCAGTGCTCGATGAGCCGGAACGAGACCGAGGTCGGCGGCGGTAGGCCCACGACACCGGCCGCAATGTCATCGCGCGTGAACCAGCGGGCGTCTTCGAGTTCGGCGTCGTTCAGGGCGATGTCGGTGTTCACGGCACGTGCCGTGAAGCCGAGCATGAGCGAAGACGGAAAGGGCCAGGGCTGCGAGGAGTGGTAACGAATATCCGTGACGAGGATGCCGGCTTCTTCCTGCATTTCGCGGATGACGGCGTCTTCGAGGCTTTCGCCCGGCTCCACGAAGCCGGCGAGCGTGCTGTAGCGGCCCTTCGGCCAAACGGCCTGACGACCGAGCAGGGCGCGCTCGCCGTCGGTGATGAGCACGATGATGGCAGGGTCTATGCGGGGGAAGCTCTGGTGTCCGCAACCTTCCGCGACGCAGGCCATGACATGCCCTGCATCGCGCGGGTGCGTGGGCTGACCGCAGGCGCCGCAATGGCGATGTTTCGAACGCCAGTAGATCAGTGCGCGCGCATAGGCGAGCAGTCCGGCCTCGTCGCTGGGCAGCAAGCCCCCGACGCTGCGCAGGTCCGCGAACTCTGCGGCTTCTTCGAGGGTGGGGCTTTGCTGCGCCGCGTGTGCTTCCAGTGCCTGCTCGTGCAGGTCCACGGCGAAAGTGGCGCGCCCGCGGAATTCACCCAGATAAATGAGGGCTTCGTCCTCGAGGTAGCCGCGAATGGCGTGCTGGCCGGACAACAAGACGGCCTTCGGCTCGGGCAGCGACCGCACGAGGCTGCGATGCCGCCACACCGGCACGAGCAGGGCGGCCGGGTCAGCGAGGGCTTCCGCGACCCGCTCGGCGTCTTTGCGCGCCTGCGAGCGGCGATCGACGTAGGGGCCGGAAAAGACGTTGGGGCGGGGGGCATACATGATGAGAGTGTACGCCACCCGCGCGTGACGTTGACCCGGCCTCGGTTGAAGTGAGGCCGGGTGGTTGGCACTCGGTCCTCTCAGTGCGCGCTGTGCCCGCGGGGTGCGGCACACCAGCCGCAAGTGGCCGTAGTGGGCTTCTGGCGGTCGATGAGCCCCAGCGCCTCGCAACGCGGGCATTGCGCGAAGTGCAGGCCGCGCTGCCCGCGCAGGGCCAACAGCAAGCTCCAGCCATGGTCGAACGAGATGCACGGCTCCGCATGTTCGTGCAGGTAGGTTTCGAAGGCGCGGCAAAAAAGCTCGCCCGCGTCCAACGTGGGGGCGGTGGCGTCGTTGGCCGGGTCCAGCAGGCCGCACAGCGCAAACAAGCCGCCGAGCACCGCCGCCTGCCGCCGCACTTCGGCGTTGCGCAGGAACCAGTTGACCTGGCGGGGCGCCTTGCCGCGGTGGCGCAGCAGGCGGGTCGGCGCCTCCTGCAAGACGTAAGCGCGGTAGAGCTTGCGGATGCGGTCGCCGCTCAGCCCCGTGATGTGTTGGATGGTGCAGGTGCGGGCCTCGTGGCGAAGCAGGCGCAGGGCCAGGTCGAGCTTGAGTCGGTCGCGGCTGTAACGATCGTCGGAGATGCGCATGGTCGATTCCCCTGTGTGGATGGTTGCGGGTCGTGTTCCGGCGAGCTGTTCGCCCGGAATTAATTTGGTATATTTGCACCAATTAGACTAGACTGGTTTCGGCGGCTGGTAAAGCCCGCCGTTTTCTTCAGGGGTGGCGCTAGGCGCCGACGGGTAACGACAGCAATGGAGTGAAGTGATGGAACACCCAGCAGCGACGCGTAGGGAAAGGGTCGACATGGCGGTGCGGGGCGGGCGGAGTGCGCGCTTGCAGGAGCGGCCGCGTTTGCTCAGCACTGCCGCCATCGAGGCCGCGGCGGCAGCGCCTCTGTTCGAAGAGCGGCCGTCGTGGCAGACCGGCATGCTTGGGGCCACGGGCGTTGCGCAGGCGCTCGCCGAAGCGAACCGGGGCTTTCTGGAAAGAATCACCTCGCGGGCCGCGGCTGCAGCTGGTGGTCTTGGTTTGCAGAATCGCCTGTTCGGGCTGGGCCCGGACCACGCAGGCCGCCTACTGCGCCTGCTGTCACCGGAACGTGAAACGTTGGCGGCGGCACCGTTTGCGCTGTTCGATCTGCGTTTTGGCGATGCGGTGTTCTGGGGGCAAGTGCTGGCCCCCGCTGAAAGCGCGGTGTCGGAGGTGCGACCGACCAACGCCATTCCCATGCCGCCGGGCCGCTGGGTTCGCGCCTCCGTGGTGCTGGCCTGGCATCTGGCCCAGCGCGGTGGCTTGGCAGCGGCGCTGACGCTCGGCATGACTCCTGCCGTTCAAGTGCTCTGGACCGGCATGCCGCTGGCATTGCTCGAGACGGCCGCTGCGGCGGCCGAAGGGGTGGTGCAAGCCCGCTGGTCGGGGCACCCCAAGTTCTGGGGGCGCATGCTCGCGGCGGTAGAGCGGCGCGATACGGAAGGGCTGCAAGCGGTGCGCCACTTGGGGTGGCAATTACTTGCCACCGACGGTTTGCGCTCCAGTTTGGTGCGTCGCCGCTTGCTCCGCGAAACCGTCGGTGGGCGTACGGGTTGATGGGGAAGGGCGGCGAAGGCTACCCTTCCCGCCTGCTCCTTGCTCCAGGTTACCCATGCTTGCCTTGTCGCTACGCGGTCTGACGAAGACCTACCAGAACGGAACCCAGGCCCTGAAGGGCATCGATCTGGATGTCGAGGAAGGTGACTTCTTTGCCTTGCTCGGCCCCAACGGGGCCGGCAAGACCACCAGCATCGGCATTGTCACCTCGCTGGTGAACAAGACCGCAGGCAGCGTGAAGGTGTTCGGCATCGACGCCGACCAGGACCTCGAAGCTGCGAAGTCCTGCATCGGCCTCGTGCCGCAGGAAATCAACTTCAACATGTTCGAGTCGCCCGAGACGATCGTCTCCAACCAGGCGGGGTTCTATGGCATTCCGCGGGCACTGGCCAGGGAGCGTACCGAAAAGTATTTGCGCAAGCTGCAGCTGTGGGACAAGCGCAAGGCCATGGCCCGCAGCCTTTCCGGCGGCATGAAGCGGCGGCTGATGATTGCGCGCGCGCTGGTGCATGAGCCGCGCTTGCTCATCCTCGACGAGCCGACGGCTGGCGTGGATATCGAGATTCGCCGGTCCATGTGGGAATTCCTGCGCGAAATCAACGAGGCCGGCACCACGATCATTTTGACGACCCACTACCTCGAAGAGGCGGAAAGCCTCTGCCGCAACATCGCCATCATCGACAAGGGGCGCATCGCCATGCATGACCGCATGCAGAATGTGCTGCGGCGGCTGCAGTCCGAGACGTTCGTGTTGAACTTGCGCGATCCTTTGGTGGGTGAATTGCCGGCGCTGCCCGCAGCTGCGGCCACGCTCGTCGATGCCAGCACGCTCGAAGTGGAACTGACCAAGCATCAGGACCTGAACGCAGTGTTTGCGGCGCTCACCTCGGCGGGAATCCATGTCATGTCCATGCGGAACAAGGTGAACCGCCTGGAGGAATTGTTCATGCGTCTCGTCAGTCAGGACGCCGCCACCGGGAGCGCAGCATGAATGCGGAGCAGTCGCGCGCGGCGCGTACCTTCATCGGTTTCGTGACCATCCTGCGTCGCGAATACGGCCGCATCATCCGTATCTGGGGGCAGACGCTGGTGCCGCCAGCGATGACCTCGACCCTGTACTTCATCATCTTCGGCGGGCTCATCGGGCAGCGCGTGGGTGCGTTCGATGGCATTCCCTACATGGAGTTCATCGCGCCTGGCCTCATCATGCAGGCGGTCATCACCACCTCGTATGGCAACGTGGTGTCCAGCTTCTTCGGTGCCAAATTCGGCAAGCACATCGAAGAGTTGCTGGTATCACCGCTGCCGCCTTCGGTCATCTTGCTGGGTTATCTGGGTGGTGGCCTCATTCGTGGCTTCCTGGTGGGCGGCATCGTCACGGTGGTCACGCTACTGTTCACCCA
>JBEGRA010000121.1:0-3226 GCA_041180705.1 Pseudomonadota bacterium
AAAGGTCGACCCAACCACTCTCTCCCTCTTCGAGGACGCCGTCATGACTCAGGAATCCATCGTCATTCTCGCCGCCAAGCGCACGCCCATCGGCAGCTTCCAGGGCATGCTGTCGGGTGCCACGGCGTCGCAACTCGGTGGCGCCGCCATCGGCGGTGCCTTGGCTGCCAGCGGTCTCGCCCCGGAACTCGTGAACGAAGTGATCATGGGCTGCGTCCTTCCCGCCGGCCAAGGCCAGGCACCCGCGCGTCAGGCGGCCTTGAAGGCCGGCATTCCCGATTCCGTGCCCGCCACCACCATCAACAAGATGTGCGGGTCGGGCATGAAGGCCGTGATGATGGCGGCCGATGGCCTGCGCAGTGGCGACAGCGACTTCGCAGTGGCCGGCGGCCTCGAGTCCATGACCAACGCCCCCTACCTGCTGCTGAAGGCCCGCGCCGGCTACCGCATGGGCCATGGCGAGCTGCTGGACCACATGTTCTACGACGGCCTGCAGAGCCCGTTCGATGGCAAGCTGATGGGCTGCTTCGGCGATGCCACGGCTGCCAAGTACGGCTTCACGCGCGAGCAGCAGGACGCCTTCGCGGCGGAATCCGTGCGCCGCGCGCAGGCCTCCGTGGCGGAAGGCCGCTTCGCTGCCGAAATCGTCCCCGTGACGGTGAAGGGGCGCAAGGGCGACACGGTGGTGAACGTCGACGAAACCCCGGGTGCCTGCGACCTAGCGAAGATTCCTACACTCAAGGCGGCCTTCAACAAGGACGGTACCGTCACTGCCGCCAGCTCTTCGTCCATCTCCGACGGCGCCGCTGCCGTGGTGCTGGCTCGCGCCAGTGCCGCCGCCGCGCGCGGACTACAGCCGGTCGCTCGCATCGTCTCTTACGCCAGCCACGCGAATGCGCCGGAGTGGTTCACCACCGCTCCCGTCGGCGCCCTGCAGAAAGCCCTCGCCAAGGCGGGTTGGCAGGCTGGTGAAGTGGACCTCTACGAAATCAATGAGGCGTTCGCCGTCGTGGCCATGGCAGCCATCCACGACCTGAAGCTCGACCATGCCAAGGTGAACGTGAACGGCGGCGCTTGTGCTCTCGGCCACCCCGTGGGTGCCACGGGCGCCCGCATCATCGCCACGCTCATCGCCGCTCTGCAGGCACGCGGCGGCAAGCGCGGTGTCGCTGCACTCTGCATCGGTGGTGGCGAAGCCACCGCCATCGCCATCGAACTGGTCTGAAGCGACCCTTTGCGGTTAGGCTCTCCCCGGGAAGGGTTCCCGGGGAGAGTCGCGATGAAAGAAGGCATCAAGTACCCCGAATACATCGGGGTTTCCGAAGTGACCACGCGCTCGTTCGAGCACATGCGGGTCGAATCCTATTTCGACGGCCAGCCCAGCCTCATGTTCGACGAGCCGGCCGGCTTCGACATCACCAACGGCCCCGACGACAAGACGGCCCTCAGTGGCCAGTCGCGCGGCTGGACCCCGGTTCACGCCCAACTCGCCGCCTTGGCCGGCTGCACCTCCATCACCGTCCGCGTGGTGGCCCGCGACCAGAAGTTCCGGCTCGCCGGCCTGGAAACCAAGCTGCGCTCGCTCATCGACATTCGCGGGTTCTTCTTCGACCTGCACCTGCGCCCGCAGTACGAACAACTCGACTTCGACCTCGTACTGGACACGCATGAAAGCGTGAAAAAAATCCGTGCGCTCGCGGCGGAGACGCATCGTCGCTGTCCGCAACTGGGGCTGTTCGCGCTCGCAAGAATTCCCATGGTGGTCAGTTGGTACCGCAAAGGCGAAACCACGCCCCTGCACGAGGAAAAACTGCACTGCCCCGAAGGGACGCTGCCAGCCGACCGGCTCGCAGCGGAAGCCAGCCCGCCACGCAAGAAGCGCGTTGCCCGCAAGGCCAAGCCTTGATTGAGGCTGGTTGAAAAAAAGTCAGCCCGGCTTTTTTTGCGCCGCACAAACTGCTAGGCTCCGGTCCCCGCGGTGTTCGCCAAGGCGCACCGCCCGGACACTTTGAACTTCTCAACTGGGGGTTTCCCGCGATGGATCTGAACGGCAAGACGGTGGTCATCACCGGTGGTGCACGTGGCCTCGGCCGTGCGATGGCTTCGGGTTTCGGCGCCAAGGGCGCCACGCTCGCCCTGCTCGACCTGAACCCGGCAGACCTCGACGCGGCGCGTGCCTCGCTCGAAGCGGAAATCCCGGGCGTGAAGGTGGTCACGCAGCCAGTGAACGTCACTGACGAAGCTGGCGTCATCGCCGCCATGGATGCCGTACTGGCCGCCACCGGTCGCCTCGACGTCCTCGTCAACAACGCCGGCATCGTCAAGGACGGCATGCTCATCAAGGTGAAGGACGGCGTCGTCACCGGCAAGATGGGCTACGACCAGTGGAGCGCGGTCATCAACGTCAACCTGAATGGCGTGTTCCTGTGCGGTCGCGAAGCGGCCGAGCGCATGATCAAACTCGGCAACGGCGGCGTCATCATCAACATCTCCTCCATCTCGCGGAACGGCAACGTCGGGCAGACCAACTACTGCGCCACCAAGGCCGGCGTGGTCGCCATGGCGGAAGTGTGGGCGAAGGAACTGGCCCGCTACGGCATCCGCACGGGCGCCATTGCTCCGGGCTTCTGCGCCACGGAAATCCTCTCCGCCATGACGCCGGAAACCCTCGCCAAGGTGACGGCCCCGGTGCCCCTGAAGCGTCTCGGTCAGCCGGCGGAAATCGCCAGCACCGCCGTTTTCATTGCGGAAAACGACTTCTTCAGCGGTCGTTGCATCGGCGTCGACGGCGGCCTGCGCTTCTGAACCGCCCAGCGAACCGGCAAGCGGGGCCACGCCCCGCTTGAGCGCGGGACGGCAAGGCCGCATCATGCCGGCCTTGCCGTGGGGTTCCTGCCCCACCTCCAGGAGTCTTTACATGCCGCATCACCGGTTCCTGTTTCGCCCACTGGCCGCCGTACTCGCGGCCGCCGTGCTGGTCACCAGCGCACTCCCCGCCACCGCCCGCAAGGGTGGATTCGCACTGCCTCCAGCGGCAGCCAGCCTGCAGGTACCCGTCGAGTACTACCGCCTGCCGAACGGCCTGCGCGTGGTCCTCTCGCGTGACACCACCCTGCCCACCACCACGGTCGGCGTCTATTACCAGATCGGCTTCCGCATCGAACCGAAGGGCCGTACCGGCTTCGCGCACCTGTTCGAACACATGATGTTCCAGGGCACGCCGAAC
>JBEGRA010000122.1:0-2812 GCA_041180705.1 Pseudomonadota bacterium
CCAGCGGGTACTTGCGCAGAATACGGCCGGCGCCTGTCGCGGCCAGCGCATCCTTGTAGTTGATGTCGCTCCACTGCACGCGGATGACGACTTCACCGGGAGTAAGGTCATCGAGCGTCAAGTCTTCGAAACGTGCTTCGATGCGCTTGTCCACGAAGTGCACGCGGAAGCCGCGGAAAGTGCCGACAGAACTGCTCATCGTGCCGCCTCCACGCGTTCCCACCAGATCTCGAGGCCTTGCGCGTTCAACTGCGCATCCATCGCCAGGATGGTCTGCCGTTCTTCCACGGTATGACGGTCGCCATGGGCGTCCAGCCGCGCGTGGTAGTGGGCAGCCAGCGCCGCTTCCAAGGCAGCGGTGCGCTCAGCCCCGCGCGGATGGGCAGCGGCCGCCTCGCGCGTATGGCGGCACAGTTCGTCGATGTCTGCGTTCAGGTCCGCATGCAACCGCGCGATCTCCGTCAGGCGGCCATAGTGCGTCAGGAACAGCGAATGCGGCTGGTAAGACACGATGCGCGCCAGACTCGCCTTCATGGCCTCCGGATCGAACTGCACCGGCGAGGTGGTGGCCAGAATGAAGGCGCGGCCCTCCACGTCGAAGTCGCGGTAGGAAATGCCGAAAGTGTCGCCGGTGAACACGCCACCGTGCTCCACATCCACGATGCAGTGATGGTGGCCCGCATGGCCGGGGGTATGAATGAACTCGAACGGGCGCCCCGCGAGTTCCAGACGCTGCCCATCCGTCGTGGCGATGATGCGCTCCGCCGGCACGGGCAAGATATCGCCGTAAAGTTCACGGTAATGCTCCTCGCCGTACACGGCTTTCACGCCGGCGATGAGTTTTTCGGGAGCCGCCATGTGCTGCGCACCCCGCGGGTGCACCACCACCTTCAGGTTTGGCAACTGCTGCGCCAGCAGCCCCGCACCGCCGGCATGGTCCAAGTGAATATGCGTCAGGAAGAGATAATCCACACTCTCCGGCGCCAGTCCTTTTGCTGCCAACGCGGCCAGCAACTGCGGCACCGATGAATTGGCGCCGCAGTCGACGAATGCAGCGCGCCCGCCGTGCACGATGAGGTGAGAAGCATCGAAGTTCGGGCGCAAATAGCCCGTGTCCACGGCCGTGATGCCGGCGGGGTAATCGGTCAGAAATTCACGGGCCAAACGGCTTCTCCAATCACTGAGGGGCAGCGTGGCACGCGAGGCGCCACGGCAAGGTTCAAGGGTTTTCCGGCTGGGCTAGCCAACGCGGATAACGGATTTGGTAACGGTTGATGAGCAACTGCAGCATGGCCGTGAAGGCCGCGACGAAGGCGAGCATGCCGTAGACCAGCCAGGCGGAGTGTTCGAAGTAGTTGGCCACCAACAGCGCAGCCACCACCAGCAAGCCGGCCACCACGCCGAGTTCCTCGAAGATGGCGCCGCGGAAATTGCGGGGCTCGCGGTTCGAGATGACGTCACGCATGATGCCGCCACCGGCAATCGTGAGCGCTGCGGCAAAGGGCGCCCAGTACCAACGTGACCCAGCCAGAATACAGACCAGCGCACCGTAGACGGTGACGATGCCGAAACCCACAGCCTCGCTGTAGCGCCGGATGACAGGGAGCAGGCGGTTGCTGCCGATTTTGGGAAATACGGCCAGCAGCAGCGAATACCCGACGACCACAGCCAGAATGGAGAGCGGGACCGTGGGGTCTTCGAGGAACGCAAACGGCAGCCGATTACGGGCCACGATGAGATCCCGCAGGATGCCGCCGCCCATGACGGCGACCAGCGAGAGGATGAGCCGCCCCCAAAGGTCGTAGCCATGGCTCACGGCGTCGATGGTCGCCGCCAGGGTGTAGATGCAGAAACCGAACATCAGCACCGCGAAGAACCACGAACTCTTCTCGGCCTGCGCAGCCAGGTACAGCGTGGAGCGGTGGAAAGTCTCGGATTTTCCGTCGAGTTCCAGCATGCGGTTCCAGACGGCATGCGTCCAAAGCGGGACCGAAGCCGAGGCACCAGCATTGCCCATGGCGCGCTCGGCGCTGCCAGGGTCGAGATAGAGCAGGTCCTTGGTTGGCAGCAGGTCAGTCACGGCCTCGAGCATCGCCGCCTGGTCCATGCGGTCCAGCGTCGGGTTCTTGAGCAACACGATATCCAGAGCGCCGTTCGGGTGGGCACGCGCATCTTCCCAGCCCCGTCGCAGGCCCTTCAGCAGATGGGCCAAGCGCTCCACGAACTGCGGGTCGCTCAGCCGGCTTTGCCGAACGTACAAGCCATCCTCGAGGGAAACCACGCCGAAGTCGTCGGGCTTGAACACCGTGAAGTCGTCAGCGCGCTCCTGCCGGTCGAACACGTGGCGGTATTCGTTGTAGATCTCACCGGTGATGCAGTCCGCCTGCCCTTTGATGAGCGGTGCTACGGAGGCACCGCGCTCCACGAAGCGGACCGTCGCATGCGGGCCCGCGGCGGCTCGCAGCATCCGCTCGACCACCAGCCGGTCCTCCGGACGTCCGGCCGCCACTGTCCGGCCGACGACATCGCGCAGCTCGGAGATGCCCGATTCCACGCGGCAGATGAGACGCAGGGACGGTGCCGTGAAGATCTGTCCGATGTTGATGATGGGATCGGAGTGGCGGGCAAACCGAGCCGCAGCTGCGTAGGTATCGACCACAACGTCCGCCTTGCCGTCGTACAGCGACTCCACGGCTTCCTGCCCGGGGGCACCCGGCAGCGTGACGACTTCAAGGCGTTGGTCCGAGAAATAGCGCTTCTTGTCCGCCACGTAGAAACCGGCGAACTGGGCCTGATGGATCCATTCGAGCTG
>JBEGRA010000123.1:0-3349 GCA_041180705.1 Pseudomonadota bacterium
GCGCGAAGCACAGCAAGCCGCTTATGCGCTGGTGGATGTGGTGGACTACGCCGGCAAGCTGGTACGCCGCGATATCGGCTACCGGGCCGTTGCGCGCGAAGAAGCCGGGGGCTGACCCCGATCGGCAAGCGAATGGCATACTGACACCCTCCCCACGAGGAAGCGCCCATGCCAAAGAAACCTCTGCTGGTGGTCGTGCTGGTGTTGTTCGGGACTTTCAGTGCCGTAGCACTGCGGGAACATGGCTTCGTGGGCATTTTCCTCTCGCCCCTGGGTAGCCTGGCTTCCACGCAAATTTTCTTCGACCTCGTCATCGCGCTGTCGCTGGTGATGGTGTGGATGTGGCAGGACGCGAAAGCCGTCGGCCGCAACGTGTGGCCATGGATTGCCGCCACGCTGGCCTTCGGTTCGTTCGGTCCCCTGCTCTACTTGCTGACTCGCAAGCCCGCGAAGCCTTGAACGAACCTCTCGACGCCGGCGACTTCGGCGCCTGGCTGCAGCAAATGCAAGCGGTGCTGCGCGGCGGCACCGAAGGCACCGACGTACCCTGCGGCGACTGCGTGGGCTGCTGCAGTTCGCACTGGCCCGTGGCACTGCGCACCGAAGACGAGGCACTGGTGCCACTGGTGCCGGCGTGGCTACTGCTGGAGCCCGACAACGCACCCGAAGGCTTGCGCTACATGGGCTACCGTGAAGATGGCACCTGCCCCATGCTGGTGAAGCGCCAATGCCGCGTGTACCCGCAGCGCCCGCAGACCTGCCGCGACTTCGACTGCCGCATCTTCACGGCGGCGGGAATTGCGTCCGCCGGTGCGGACAAGCCGTTGATTGATGAGCGAGTACGCCGGTGGCGCTTCAGCTATGCGTCAGCACAAGACCTGGCGGTGCATGCAGCCATCCAGGCCGCAGCGGCGTTCTTGCAGGGCCCGGCGCGCGAAGTAAAGGGATTCAGTTTTCCGGTGGCTCCGATAGCAATTGCAGGGTTGGCGCTGAAGGCGCATACGGTGTTTCTGAATGGGAACGCGGACGGCAAAGGCGCAGCGGAACTGGCTCGCGATGTTGTGGATGCTGCGCGGGGGTTTGACAGCGCCGCGAATTGACTATGGCGTGATCGATGGATAGGCCACGCTAGGCCTACCCACCTTTTCAGCGACGCGCCGCGCTTACTTTCCCTGCCACACCGGCGCGCGCTTCTCGGCGAAAGCGCGGGCGCCTTCCTTCTGGTCCTCGCTGGAATAGAGGCGGTCCACGGTGGGCAGCTTGCGCTTGGTCACCAAGTCGAAGGCTTGCTGCACCGGCAGGTGCGCGGTCTCGCGGTTGATTTCCTTGATGCAGGCGAACACCAGCGGCGGCCCGGCAGCGAGTTGGTCGGCCACTTCGCGGGCCCGCGTCATCAGTTGGTCGGCCGGCACCACTTCGTTCACCAAGCCCCAGTGCTTTGCCTCGGTAGTGTCGAAACGGCGGCCCGTGAAGAGCATCTCCATGGCCACGTGGTACGGAATGCGTCGCGGCAGCTTGATGGTGGCGGCGTCCGCCACGGTGCCGGAGTTGATCTCGGGCAAGGCGAACGTGGCGTGCTCCGCGGCGATGATGATGTCCGCGGAGATCATCAGCTCGAAGCCGCCACCGAAGGCGATGCCGTTGACGGCCGCGATGACGGGCTTGTTCAGCCCGGGCAGTTCCTGCAGGCCACCGAAGCCACCCACGCCGTAGTCGGAGTCGGGCGCCTCGCCCTCGGCCGCAGCCTTCAGGTCCCAGCCGGGACAGAAGAACTTCTGGCCACCGCCGGTAAGGATAGCCACACGCAGTTCGGGGTCGTCGCGAAAGGCGGCGAACACTTGGCCCATCACACGGCTGGTGGCGGCGTCGATGGCATTCGCCTTCGGGCGGTCCAGCGTCACTTCCAGCACGGCACCGCGGCGCTCGTAGCGCACCGGGGCATTGGCATCCAGCTCGGGGAAAAGGGTCATGCGGGCCTCATGCGAATCAGGGCATCCACGGCCACGGCACCGGTGGCCGTAACGAGGAGCGGGTTCACGTCCACTTCTTCGATGCGGCCGGGGTTTGCGACGGCGAATGCCGCCAGCGCTTGCACCGCACGCACCACGGCCTCGGCGTCGCCTTGGCGACCACGGAACCCGGTCACCAGCGGCCAGGACTTCAGCCCCGCGAGTGCTTCGCGGATTTCGGTCTCGGTGGCGGGCAGCAGCAGCGTCGCGGTGTCTTTCAGGAGCTCCGTGAGGATGCCACCGGCACCCACCACCAGCGCCGTGCCGAACTGCGGGTCGCGCGTCAGGCCGAGTATGAGCTCCGCCACGGCACCGGTGACCATGCGCTCCACCAGCACTTCGGGCGCCAGCTTCGCTAGGCGCTCCGCAGCCGCGGCCACTTCATCCGCCGAACGCAGGTTCAGCGCCACGCCGCCGGCTTCGGTCTTGTGGGCAATGGCCGCCGACGACACCTTCAGCGTGACGGGGTAACCCAGCTTCTCGGCCACGGCAACGGCCTCCGCCGCCGCGCACACCTGCCCTTCCGGCACAGGCAAGCCGAAAGTGGCGAGCAGGTCCTTCGCGGCTTTCTCGGAATGCACCACGGGCTCGCCTGCCGCGACAGCCGCTGCAGCGAGCGCCGGCGGCGCTTCCGGCTTTGCCCAGTTCCGGCCGATGAACGCGGCCGCTTCGAACGCGGTGAGCGCATCGTCCAAACCCATCATCGGTGCCACGCCGGCCGCCGCGAGTTCATTCGCCAAGTCGAGCGGCATACCTTCGTGCAGCGTGGCGACCACCGCAGCGCGAGCCCCGGTATTGCGTGCCGCCTGCACCAGCGCGCGCGCCGCCACCACCCAACTGGCCGGGTTCGTCGCGGGGTGCGTGGGCGTGTCGAGGATCAGCATGGCCACGTCGTAGCCGCCCGCCAACACGGCGCTGTAGGTGGCTTCCAGCTTTTCCGGCTGGCCCCAGATGAACGTGTGATAGTCGAGCGGGTTCTCGACGGAGACGTATTCGTTCAGCGTGGCCGCCACGCGCTCGCGAGTGACGGCCGTGAACGGCGGGAACGACACCGCGCGGTCCAGTGCCATGTCCGCTGCCAGCGCGGCTTCGCCGCCGGAGCAACTCATGGACACCAAGCGGCTGTCCGCGATGGCGCCGCCGCAGTGCAGGAACTTCAACGTTTCGACGAGCGCAGACACGGACTTCACACGCGCCACGCCATAGCGGCGGAACAGTGCGTCGTAGAGGGCATCCGCCCCCGACAGCGACGAAGTGTGGCTCATGGTGACGCGGGCGCCCTGCTCGGAGCGGCCGGTCTTCAGCACCACGATGGGCTTGCGCAATTCCCGCGCCACGGC
>JBEGRA010000124.1:0-4849 GCA_041180705.1 Pseudomonadota bacterium
ACGGCGGCGGCGCGATAGAACTCCACCCACGTGACCACCTGCTCCCGCGGCCAGCGCAGGTAGCAGTCCTTGTAGAGCGACACGAGGTCGTAGGTGATGGCGCCACGCACGGCGTCCTGAAAATCGAGAATGCCCGGGTTGCCCGGTTCGCACACCATGAGGTTGCGCGAATGGTAGTCGCGGTGCACCAGCACCTGGGTCTGCTCGAGCGCAGCCATGGCGAGCCGCGCGAACACCAGCTCGAGCGCATGACGTTCGTTCGCCGTGAGTGCCAGATGCAGATGGCGCTCCAGAAACCACTCGGGGAACAGCTGCAGTTCCCGCCCAAGCTCGGCAAGGGTGTAGGCCGGTACCCGCAGCGCGGCGTCATGCCCGCGCCCCTGCAGCTGCAGCAGGGCCACGGCAGCGTCACGGTAGAGGCGGTCGCGCGTGCGCTCGTCGGCCCCCGTCAGCACCTGCTGGTACTGGGTGGTGCCCAGGTCCGACAGCAGCAGGAAGCCCTCTTCGGGCTGCTCGGCGATGATGCGGGGCACGTTCACGCCGGTGGCGGCCATCAGCCCGGCCACCTTCACGAAGGGACGGGTGTCCTCGCGCGCCGGAGGTGCATCCATGGCGACGTAGGTATGCCCGCCGTGCCAAACGCGGAAATAGCGGCGGAAACTGGCGTCCGCGGAGGCCGGGGCGCATTCCGCGCCGGACATGCCGAGGGAGGACTCCAGCCACTGGCGGAGGCGAACCAACCGCTCGTCGGCGGCAGGTGGGGAAACGGCGTCGGGTGGCAGCATCCGGTGATTATAATGGCGGACCGTCAGGAAGCCCGCGCTTGCCCACCGAATCTCTCCGCCCTGCCCGCCCGTCCCGCCGCCTGCCCATGGTGGCCAGTCTGCTTGCATTCGCCAGCAGCCACGGGAGCAGTGCGCTCGCGCAGGCGGTAGCCACGCCGGCGGCAACCACGGCCCCCGCAGGTGCGCCTGCCGCGCCGCCGCCCGCCGTCCCTGCCACCCAACTCCCGGTGGAAGTGACCAGCGAAGGCGCCGAGGTAAGCAAACTCGGCGACGCGCTTCTGAAAGGCAAGGTGCACCTGAAGCAGGGCAACCGCACCCTCACCGCGGAAAACGCCCAGTACCTCGCCAAGTCCGGCGACTTCAGCGTTTCCGGCAACGTGGAATACACGGACACCAACTTGAAGGTTTCCGGCCAGACCGCCGTTTGGGACCCGACCACGGGCGCCAGCTTTGGCAACGCCAAGTTCGAACTGCCCGCGCGTCCCGCACGCGGCGATGCCGCCACCATCAGCGTTTCCAACGCCGGCAACCTCGCCCTGAAGCAGGTGCGTTTCACCGGCTGCCCGGTGGGCAACGACAGCTGGGTGCTGAAGGCGGGTGAAATCACCATCGACCAGGCCGCGCAGCAGGGCACCGGGCGCAATGTCCGGCTGGATTTCCAGGGCGTGCCCATCCTCTACACGCCGTTCATCAGTTTTCCGGTCAGCGATGCGCGCAAGAGCGGCCTGCTGTTTCCCGAGTTCGGCAACTCGAACAAGAGCGGGCTTGAACTGGCCGCGCCGTACTACTTCAACCTGGCGCCGAACTACGACGCCACCGTCACCCCGCGTTTGTTCACGCGCCGCGGTGCGCAACTCGGCACCGAGTTCCGCTATCTCGGGCAGCACTTTCGCAGCCAGTTCGAAGGCGAATGGATTCCCCACGACTCGCTTGCCGGCCGTGACCGCAGCTATACGCACCTGACCCACCTGCAGGACCTGACGCCACACCTGCGTCTGGACATCGACGCGGCCAACGCCAGCGACGTGCGCTACTTCGAGGACTTCGGGCTCGGCACCGAAGGCACCAGCATCAGCTACGTGGAACGCAGCGTGCGCCTGACGTACCTGGATGCGCACTGGAAGGCCGTGGGGCTCGTGCAGGATTTCCAGACCATCGACCGCACCGTGCCCGAAGCCTTGCGCCCCTACTCCCGCGTGCCGCAAGTGACGGTGCAGGGCCGCTGGCGCACGCCCCTGCTCGATTACCAGCTTCGCGGCGAGTTCGTGAATTTCGCCCGCCGCAACGGCGTGGAAGGCAGCCGCCTCGACCTCGCGCCCACACTCGAACTGCCGCTGCGCTCCGCCGGCAAATTCCTTGTGGGCTCGGTGGGCCTGCGCGCCACACAGTACTCGCTGCAAGGCGTCGCCCAAGGCGCAGACCGCTCCCCGTCGCGCGTCGCACCAGCGGTCACGCTCGACAGCGGCTTGGTATTCGAACGCGACACCAGCGATGGCCACGTGCAGACGCTCGAGCCCCGTGCGCTGTACACCTACATTCCCTACCGCAACCAGGACGCCATCCCGCTGTTCGACACCGGCGTGCCGGACTTCCGTCTCGAGCGCCTGTTCGACCCGCAGCGCTATGTCGGCGGCGACCGGCTCGCGGACGCCAACCAAGTCGCCCTGGGCGTCACGACGCGCTTGCTGGACAGCAGCAGTGGCCGCCAGTTGCTGCAGGCCACCGTCGGTCAGGTGCGCTACTTCACGGCGCCGCGTATCGGCCTGCCCGGCGAACCGCCGCCGCGCGCCAGCGCCTCGGACCTCATCGGCGAACTGTCGGTGGCGGCCTTCGGCAAGTGGAGCGTGGATGTGGGGCTGCAGTGGGACCCTGCTGCCGGCAAGGCAGTGCGCCGCGAACTGGCTCTGCAATACCGCGCGGACGGTGGGCGCATCGCCAACCTCGCCTATCGCTATCGCGAAAACCGGCTGGAACAACTCGACCTCTCCACCGCCTGGCCGGTCAGCCCGCGCTGGAACGTGTTCGCGCGGCAGGTCTACTCCCTGCGTGACCGCACCGCCATCGAAAGCTTCGCCGGGCTGGAATTCAAGGACTGCTGCTGGAAGCTGCGCGTGGTTGCGCGCCGCTACGTCAGTACCCGTACCGGTGAACGCGACACGGCCATCGGCCTGCAACTTGAACTCAACGGTCTTTCCAGTGTCGGAGTGCCCACGGGGGCCTTCCTGGAACGCTCCATCCGCGGCTACCAGGCCGGGGACCCACGCCCCTGAACGTTTCAACACGGACATCCAACATGACCAAGTCCCTGCGCCCTCTGCTCGTCCTGCTCGCCCTGCTGCCCACCGCGCAAGCGATGGCACAGTCGCGCGACCTCGGCGGCCGCGGCGAACTGCTCGACCGCATTGCTGCCGTGGTGAATGACGGCATCGTGCTGCAGAGCCAGGTGGAAGAGCAGATGGCCACCATCTCGCGCCGCCTGCGCGACCAGGGGCAGCAAGTGCCGCCCTCTTCGGTATTGCGTCAGCAGGTGCTGGAGCGCCTCATCCTGCAGGAAGTGCAGGTGCAGCGTGCCGGCCGCCTCGGCATCGAAGTGTCCGACGAGATGCTGAACAACGCCCTCCACAACGTGGCGCAGCAGAACAAGATCGAGTTCGACAAGCTGCCCGAAGCGCTGGCTGCGGAAGGCATCGACTACCCCACCTACCGCGCCCAGGTGCGTCGCGAGATGGTGTTGCAGTTCCTCCGCCAGCGCGACGTCATGGGCCGCATCTACATCAGCCCCCGCGAAATCGAACAGTTCATGGCCAAGCAGGTGGGCAACGCCTCGGCCAACACGGAATACGATGTGGCGCACATCCTGGTGGCACTACCGGAAGCCGCCACGCCGCAGCAACTCGCCGCGGCGGAGCAGAAAGCCCGCGAACTCTACGAACGCGCCGTGAAGGGTGAAGACTTCGGCCAGCTCGCCCTGCAGTACTCGCAGGCGCAGTCCGCGCTGGAGCGCGGCAGCCTCGGCTGGCGCAAGGGCAGCGAACTGCCGCAGTTCATGGCGGAAGCCGTGGCCGGCATGAAGGCCGGTGAAATCGCCCAGCCCGTGCGTACGCCTTCCGGCTTCCACATCATTCGCCTCGGCGACAGCCGCGGCGGCGACAAGCCCGTGATGGTGGAACAGACGCACGCGCGCCACATCCTCATCCGCACGAACGAACTGCAGGACGACGCCACCGTGCGCGGCAAGTTGTCCGACATCCGCGGCAAGGTGCTGAAGGGCGACGACTTCGGTGCGATTGCTTCGGCGGTGTCCGAAGACCCGGGCTCGGCGAAGGACGGTGGCGATCTCGGCTGGGCGAACCCGGGCATGTTCGTGCCGGAGTTCGAAACCGAGATGGCGAAGCTGAAGGACAACGAGATCAGCCCGCCGTTCCAGAGCCCCTACGGCTGGCACATCATCCAGGTACTGGGCCGTCGCACGCAGGACACCAGCAACGAAGAGCGCCGTCGTCAGGCGATCGAACAGCTCCGTGCCGGCAAGGCCGATGAAGAAGTGGAACTGTGGCTGCGCCGCCTGCGCGACGAGGCCTACGTCGAGACGCGCCTGTAAGCGCCGGCGTGTCCCCGCTTCTGCTCACTTCCGGTGAGCCGGCCGGCATAGGCCCCGACCTCTGTCTGGCGCTGGCCCTGCAGCAGGCCAACGCAGCGCCGGGCACAGGCCTCAGCCGACGCCCGCTGCTGATTGCCGGCTGCCCGGAAACTTTGCGCGAGCGTGCCACCCTGCTGGGGCTGCCGCTCGAGGTTCGCTGCACCACGCCTGCCGAGCTGTCGACTGGCGCGCTCAGCCCAACCTCCCCACCCACCGTGCACTGCTGGTCTTTTCCGGTGGCAGCCCGCGTGGTTCCCGGAAAACTGGACCCGCGCAACGCACCGAGCGTCCTTGCCATGCTGCGCGCCGCCGCGCTGGCAGCGGCAGCGGGCGAGGTAGCCGCCATGGTCACCGCCCCAGTGCAGAAATCCGTCATCGCGGATGCCGGCATTCCCTTCACGGGGCACACGGAATTCCTCGCCGA
>JBEGRA010000125.1:0-4279 GCA_041180705.1 Pseudomonadota bacterium
GCACCGGCACGGTCCACGATGGACGGCGGCGTGGCCAGCGTATTGATGCCGTCCTGCACGGTGCCCACTTGCTCGAAGAGCGAAGCGAACTCCCACATCACCCAGTGCGACACACCGTTCAGGCGCAGCGCCATGGCGGTCGCCGCAGCGACGCCACCGAGCCCCACTTGGCCGACCGACCACAGCCACAAAGCCGAACCCAGACAACCGAGAATGAGCAGCATGCCGAGCGTGTGGTTCACCACCTCGAAGCCACTGATCTTGCGCATCTGTTGGTGGACGGTGCCCAGAAACTCTTCCATGCCACCCCGCGCATAGCCGCTTTCACGCGCCGTATGCGAGAAGAGCTTCACCGTGGTGATGTTGGTGTAGGCATCCGTGATGCGTCCGGTCATCATGGAACGCGCATCCGCCTGCGACTGCGAAGCGCGCGCCAAGCGGGGCACGAAGTAGCAAACGCAGGCCGTGTAAAGCACCAGCCAGCCGAGGAACGGCACGAGCAGCCAGGTGCTGAAATTGCCCGCCACGAACACGATGGTGACGAAGTAGACGAACACGTAAACCAGAATGTCCGTCACCGTGAACCAGGTATCGCGAACTGCCAGCGCGGTCTGCATCAACTTCGCAGCCACTCGGCCCGCGAATTCGTCGTGATAGAAGGACAGGCTCTGCGCCAGCATGCGGCGGTGGAAGTCCCAGCGGAGCCGCATGGCGAAATTGCCGGCCAAGGCCTGGCGCCGGAAAGCCGTCTGGAAGAACACCAGCACCGAGCTGCCCAGCAGCACCGCCGCAACGAGATACAGTCGGTGCCTTTCGTTCACCCACAGGCTCGCGCGGTCCACGCTGGCCAGCCAGTCCACCACACGCCCCAGCAAAGCGAACAGCAGCGCCTCGAACATGCCGATGATGGCCGTGATGAGCGTCATGCCGACGAGGAAGCGCCGCAACCCGCGCGTGCAGGCCCACAGGAAGGCAATCAGGCCGGTCGGCAACGGCGGCTGGGTGCCTTCGGGGTAGGGGTCGACGCGGGTTTCGAAGTAGCGAAGCAAGGAGGTGTTTCCAGTCAATCAGGGGGAGTTCAGGCGTTCGGTGAAGTCGTCAGGCACCACGAACAGGTAGCGCTTGCCATCACGCGCCCGGCGCAGCAATTTGAGCTCATCCGCCAGAAAGAGCAGATCTTTACGGGCGACGTCGTAGGAGATTCCGTGGCTTCGCTGATGCTCTTCGATGACATAGACGAAGCGCGGATGGCGCAGCGCATGCTGCAGTAGCAACAGCTGCCGATAGTTTACCCGACCCGCGAGCGAGGCATGGCTCGCCAGAAGCTTGGCCGCATCTGCCACCCGCACGGTCTGGTGCTGCAATTCCTCTCGCAATTGTTGGATGGCGGTACGAATGACTTCCAGCTGGTGCAGGAGGAAATACGTCAGGTCGTTGTCATCGGTTTCCGTCTGCAGGAATGCGCGGACGTACTGCGCTGGAGACTCCTTGATCACCCGGGAAATGGCGAGGAACTCCGTCAGTTCATAGCCTTCGCGCGCCATGGACCAATAGAAGACGGCGCGCGCGGTCCGCCCGTTGCCATCGACGAACGGATGGTCGTAGCCAAGCATGAAATGCAGAGCGATCGCCTTCACTACCGGATGCAGGAAGCCGTAGGCAGGGTCGAGTCTGGCGTTCGCGAAGTCGCACAGCGATTGCAGCCGGCCAATCAATTGCTCCGCTGGTGGCGGGCGGTGCAACACCAGCTGGCGTGCATGGTCGACCACTTCCACCCTTTCATCCGACCGCCGGAGACGACCCGCTTGGTCTTCCCGCTCCGACGTGCCCGTCATGAGCAAACGATGAAGCTCGAGCAACATCGACGGAGAGAGCGGCTGGTGGCGGTGCTCGTGGATGAACTGCAGCGCCGCGTGGTTGTTCGCGATCATGCGTTCACCGCGATCGCGCGGTGCCCGTCCCTGCCTCAGCATTTCGCGTGCCACTTCGCGAGTAGTGGACGCGCCTTCCAGTTGACTGGAACTGATGGACTCTTCCATGAAGCTGCGGATGAGCCACGCCCGACGAGAGTCGGTTTCCAGCAACGGTGACATGCCCCCCACCGAAGCCGCCGCGTGCCGGTCCAGCCAGTGGAGATCGGCCTGGATTCCGTCCGGCATGGCGTACTGGAACGGCCGACCGGCCGCGTCTTCCAGGGGCAATACACGGTAAAGCTTGCGCCGCGCAAACTTGATGCCCAGCCACCACTGTTCCGCAGTCAGGCCTTCGGGCGGCGCAAGGTGCCGAAGCTTGTCCCAGTGCAGGTAGCGACCGGCATGGTCAACCTCCGCTGAAAGCTGAAGCAACTGACGCAAGAACGCCGGACCCTTTTCCAGAGATTGGGCTAGGAGCGATTCGAACGGGGGCGGTGGGACAGGCGGCTTCATGCCAAAAAACCAGATGGGTCAATAGGTTAAATCGACCCTCAGCTTTTCATACTTGTTTTTGAAAAACAAGTATGAAGCTATTTCCCGATGCAGAACCGCCCGAATACCTCGGCCAGCACATCATCCGGCACCGTACGCCCGGTAATGCTGCCCAGAGCGTCCTGCGCCAAGCGCAACTCTTCGGCCACGAGTTCACCACCGGCGTTGGCGCTGTCCACGGCGCGGGCCGCCACCAGGTGTTGCAAGGCTTCACGAACCGCGTGCACATGCCGCTCGCGAGCGCTGAACACGCCCACGCCTTCCCCTGCGCCGCGGCCGAGGCGACGCAGCATTTCCACCTGCAAAGCCTCCAGGCCTTCACCCGTCGCGGTGCTCAGGCGAATGGCATCCGGCAACAGCATGGCGTCGGTGGTGTCCCGGCCCAGCAGGTCCACCTTGCTCGCCACGACCAACAAGCGTTCGTTCTCGGCTTCCTCGCCGGGCAGCTCGTCCAAGCGCATGGCGTGAATGTCGGTGGCCGCCTCGGCAACCGCCACCGGGTCCGTGATGTCGACAAGGTAAAGCACCAGGTCCGCATTCACGGCCGCCGCACGCGCGCGGCGCACGCCTTCCTGTTCCACCAAGTCGGCGGTGTCGCGCAGGCCTGCCGTGTCCGCAAGCGTCAACCGCACGCCTGCCAGTTCCACTTCCACCTGCAGCACGTCACGCGTGGTGCCCGGCACCGGCGTCACGATAGCCGCCTCCTCGCGCGCCAACGCATTCAGCAGCGAACTCTTGCCGGCATTCGGGCGGCCGGCCAGCACCACGCGTGGAGACTGGGAAAGCCTTGAACCGCTGCGCGTCACCTCCAGCAAGGCGCGGCAGGCACGCTCCAGCATGTCCAGCGGTTCGGCCAGTTCCACGTGGACGGGCACATCGCGCTCGTCGGGGAAGTCGAGCAAGGCTTCGCAGAGCGCACGGGTTTGCAGCAGCCCCAGCCCCAGCTCGTTCACGCGGGCACTGAATTCACCGGCGAGACTCCGCACGGCTGCGCGAGCCGCCGCAGCCGAACCCGCGGCGATGAGATCGGCCACGGCTTCAGCCTGCGCGAGGTCCAGCCTTTCGTTCAGGTACGCCCGCTGCGTGAATTCACCGGGCTGCGCCAACCGCGCCCCGGCTGCGAGCACGGCGCCGAGCACCAGTTGCAGGGCCGCCGGGCTACCGTGACCCTGGAGTTCCAGCACATCTTCGCCGGTATAGCTGTTTGGTCCCGGGAACCAGAGCGCGATTCCCTCGTCCAGAGATGCGCCGTTGGCGGCGCGAAAACGCGCGAAGGTGGCATGGCGTGGCTGCGGCAAGCGGCCCAACAAGGCCTGCGCCACTGCCGCGGCACCGGGCCCGGAAACTCGCACCACGCCGATGCCGCCGCTGCCGGGCGGGGTGGCGATGGCGGCGATGGTGTCGCTTTCGTAGGAAGACATGCGGGCATTGTCACCGAACACGCGGGAGATGAAACCGGGAATTGGAACGAAGGCTGGGGTTGGCAACCCGGTGAGATCGTTGCGCAGACATAGGTCATGGCATATGCTATTTCCTTCGAATTGCGCGAAGGACCGCCAATGAAATACCGCCGCCCCCCTCGTCCTCCCGGACAACGCGTGGAAGACACGCCCGACGACTCCCGAGTGGTCAGCCTGTTCCGTAACGGTGCCAACCAAGCCGTGCGGATTCCCCGCGAGTTCGAGTTGCCGGGTATGGAGGCACGCCTCCGTCGCGACGGCGACCGCCTCATCCTCGAGCCCGTAGAGGCGCCATCGCTGCATGACCTCATCCGTGCCTGGCAGACGGAGCCACCTCTCGAAGAGGGTATTCCG
>JBEGRA010000126.1:0-10168 GCA_041180705.1 Pseudomonadota bacterium
GGCAGAAAGCAGCGAAGGCAGCAAGGCAATGAAGCCGGGGCCCATCGGTGAATGGAGCAGAGCGGTCACCAGGCTGTCCGGCGCCCATTCACGCCCCACGAGAGCAAGCACGCAGGCCACCTGCAGGAAGGTATTCAGTTTGCTCACCACGGTGGGCTGGCCTTGCGGATCACCGTAAAGCCAAAGATAACAGAGCCCCCCAGCGGTAATGATCACGTCGCGAGCCACGACGGTGATGGCAAGCCACGCCGGGACGTAACCGATTGCGGCAGACACGACGAAAACCGTCACCAGCAACAACTTGTCCGCCAAGGGATCCAGCCGCTTGCCGAGTTCGGACTGCCAACCGAAGCGCTTCGCGAGAAAACCGTCGAGGGCGTCCGTGAACGCCGCCAGTGCGAAAAACAGCAGAGCTGGTTGCGTTCGCCCTGCCAGCAGCGCTAGCGCAATGGGCACGATGAGCACCATCCGCAGTACGCACAGCGCATTCGGAAGGTGACGCCACATGCCAGCAAGCCCCGCCGCCGCGCCTACTTCTGCAACTTCAACCGCAAACTGCCGTCGCCGGCAGTGGCGCTGGCGCTGTCGGCGACGAGCCGACCTTCCTGCGCCAGCACGCGGAGCAATCCGCCGGCATCGCCGCGCACCCGCACACGCAGACGCACCACGTTGCCCGCAACGCCGGCGACCACGAGTTCGCGCACGGTAGGCAAAGCTTCGATGGCGTTCAGGGCCACGGCGTAATCGTTCAGGGTATCCACGCCGCTGACCATGACCGTCAACTGCGCCAGCGCGGCGCCGGGCGCACTGGCATCACGCGCCACGAGGGCATCCGCAAATGCCTGCAGCGCCGCAGCTGCGTCACCGCGCCCGTTCGCCCCCAAAGCTTCCGTGGCCCAAGCCCACTGCGCGGGCGTACCGGGAACGGCGCTGGTGCGCAGCCATAGCACGGCCTGTGCCTTCTGTTCCCTTGCCGCGGCGAGCAAGGTATCCACGGGCCCGCTCTGCGCCAAATCCGACAAGGCAGGGGCGAGTTCGGGCGCAGGCCAGGCCAGCACCAATCCGCGCGCCTGTGCCACACGTTCGAGGGCACGGCGTTCGTCGCCGGTAACCGCGCCGGTGACGAGCGTTCGTGCCACGCCCGCAGCACTCGCCCGCTCCACGACCACGACAGCGAAGACCACCGGACGGTCAGCGGGCCACAATGGCTGCCCGGCAGCGACCAACGCCGCCTCCACGGCCTGGGCGTCAAAACCGACTGCCACCTGGCCAGCCCCCGCCGGCCGCCAGGTCTGGACGAAACGATTGGCGTCAGCGTAAAGCGCCGCCAGTGCCGGGTCATTGGCGGCGGCTGGACGCCCGGTAACGCGTACTGCCACTTGCCGCAGTGCCTCCGGGTAAACGGCGGCCAAGCCCTTTGCACTCCGGTCCGCAGCGGGCACGGTGCCCTCGTAAAGCCCCGGTACCGGCGCGGCCTGCCCCACCGGGACCATGGCCAACAGCGACCAAAGGAGCAGCAACAGGCCGGCCAAGGGCCGGACCCAGCGCCGGATGGCAGGGTGCGACGTCACGGGCCGGCGTGGAAAAAGGTCGGCGCGGTCGACGATGGGCAGGGTGCTGGCTGTCATGCCATGTAAAATACCATTTTCGACCACCATTCCCGCAGGGTCCCATGGCCATCACCTACCGTGACGCCGGCGTCGATATCGACGCGGGCGACGAACTTGTCGAGCGCATCAAGCCCCACGTCCGCCGCACGCTTCGCCCCGAGGTCCTCGGTGGCCTGGGCGGGTTCGGTGCTCTGGTGGAGGTTCCGGTGGACCGCTACCGCCGTCCGGTGCTCGTCTCCGGTACCGATGGCGTCGGCACCAAGCTGCGTCTTGCCATCGATACCGGTCGCCACGATACGGTCGGCATCGACCTCGTCGCCATGTGCGTCAACGACATCGTGGTGCAGGGCGCGGAGCCCCTCTACTTCCTCGACTACTACGCCACCGGCAAGCTCGAGGTGGCCGTGGCCGAACGGGTGGTGGCCGGCATCGTCGAAGGCTGCCTGCAGGCCGGTTGTGCCCTCGTGGGCGGTGAAACGGCGGAAATGCCCGGCATGTACCACGCCGGCGACTACGACCTCGCCGGCTTCACCGTGGGTGTGGTGGAAAAAGACCGCATCATCGATGGCAGCAAAACCCGCGCCGGCGACGTCGTCATCGGTCTGCCCTCCTCCGGCCCGCACTCGAACGGCTATTCGCTCATCCGTCGGCTCATCGCGCACACGGGCGCGGATGCCAACACGCAGGTGGACGGCCTCGCCCTGTTCGACCGCTTGATGGCACCCACTCGCATCTACGTCAAGCCCTTGCTGCAACTGCTGCAGGAATTCGACGTCCACGGCCTCGCGCACGTCACGGGCGGTGGCATCACCGACAACCTGCCGCGAGTCATCCCGGAAGGCCTCGGCATCGTGCTGGAAAAACGCGCGCTGGAACTGCCCCCCGTGTTCCGCTGGCTGCAGCAGGCGGCCGGTGTCGATGACGCCGAGATGTATCGCACCTTCAACTGCGGCATTGGCATGACTGTGCACGTGGCTGCTGGCGATGCCGACGCCGTGATGATCCGCTTGCGCGAACTGGGCGAGGCGCCGCGTCTGCTCGGTGAAATCCGCGCTGGAGACGAAGGTGTCCGTTACGCCTGAAGCCACGAACGCCGCGCCATCCTTGGTACCGACCAAAGCTGTGCCAAGGGTGGCCGTAGTGCTCTCCGGGCGTGGCAGCACGTTCCGGGCGCTCCATGACGCGGTGCTGGCCGGCGGTGTATCCGCGGAAGTGTGTGGCGTCTTCAGCGACAAGCCCGCGGCCTACGGGCTGGAAATCGCGCGCGAACGCGGTCTGCCGGTGTTCGCGCTATCGCCCCATGAATTTGCCGATCGCGAAGCTTTCGACGCAGCCTTTGGCGAGCTCATCGCGGCCACTGCCCCGGACTGGATCTTGCTGGCCGGGTACATGCGCATCCTCACTCCGGGCTTCTGCGAGCGTTTTGCCGGACGCCTGCTGAACATCCACCCGTCCCTTCTGCCGCTCTACCCGGGCCTGCACACTTACGAACGTGCACTGGCGGATGGCCGTACGGAACATGGCAGCACCGTGCATTTCGTCACCGCGGAACTCGATGGCGGGCCGCTTATCGCGCAGGTTCGGGTGCCCATCGTCGCCGGCGACACCGCCGACAGCCTTTCAGCCCGCGTTCAGGCTGCCGAGCGCAAGCTCTACCCGACCGTGGCAGGTTGGGCCGCCGCAGGCCGGCTCTCGTGGAACGCCGGCAACCCGCAGTTCGATGGCGTTCCGCTGCTGCAACCGCTGGAAGTCCCTGCGCCCTGACGCTGGCGCCGGGGCTGCATCTTCGGGAGGACCCATGACAGCGCCCCTACGCTCCGCATCGAAGTCCGGCACGCGGCGAAGCTTTGGCCGCAGTGCGGCTCTGGCGTTGACTGCATGGTGCCTGTGCGTCATGGGGTTGGCGCCCGCCTGCGCAATGGCACAACCTCCGCCCGCGTCGCCCACCACGCCCGCTTCGTCGTCCGCAGCCGCGAACGGGAAAGCCTTCGTTCCGCACACCGCGCGCTTCGCCGTGCGTTACCGCGGCATCGATGCCGGCACCAGCGACATCCGTCTCGAACTGCTCCCCGGCGACGGCGAAACCCGTTACCGGTTCACCAACCGCTCCACGCCGCGTGGGCTCGCTGCGCTCTTCCTGCCGGGCGTCATTACGCAGCGCACCCTATTCACGCTGGGCGCAGACGGTCTGCGCCCGGCGGAATACAGCCTCGACGATGGTGGCAAATCCACTTCCCGCGATGTGCACCTGAATTTCGACTGGGCGAAAGGACGCGTGACCGGCGTAGCCGAAGACCAAACCCTCGACTTGCCACTGGTTCCAGGCACGCAGGACGCGTTGACCTTGGGCTTGCAGGTGCGCTGGCTGCTGCAGCAGGGTCGCAACCCGCAACGACTGGTGATGGTGGAAAAGAACCGCGCGAAAGACTACGACTACGCTTTCGAAGGGCGCGAGAGACTGGCAACCGCGCTGGGTCCGGTGGATACCGTGATATGGAGTTCGCGGCGCCCGGGTTCCGACCGCATCACCCGCACCTGGTACGCACCCGCCATGGGCTATGTGGCGGTGAAGGCAGAACAGGTGGACGGCGGGAAGCCACTCATGTCGTTTGCCATTACCGCCTGGCAAACCCTGCCGTAACACAGGCCTTCACGTTGTCGACAGTGACGCCATCGACAACCAAGGACGCGGTCAGGTCTTCGGCAGCGTGACGCCAACTTGCCCCTGGTACTTGCCACCGCGGTCTGCGTAACTGGTGCCGCAAACCTCGTCACTCTCGAAGAACAACATCTGGGCCACGCCTTCATTGGCGTAGATCTTGGCCGGCAGCGGTGTGGTGTTCGAGAACTCGAGCGTCACGTGGCCCTGCCACTCGGGCTCCAGCGGAGTGACATTCACGATGATGCCGCAGCGGGCATACGTGCTCTTGCCAAGGCACACCGTGAGAACACTGCGGGGAATGCGGAAATATTCCACCGTGCGCGCCAGGGCAAAGCTGTTGGGCGGGATGATGCAGACGTCGGCTTCCACGTCGACGAAGCTCTGCGGGTCGAAGGCTTTCGGGTCGACGATGGTGCTGTTGATGTTCGTGAAGATCTTGAATTCACGCGAGCAGCGCACGTCGTAACCGTAGCTAGAGGTGCCGTACGACACGATCTTCTGGCCGTCTCGGGCGCGCACCTGCCCGGGCTCGAACGGCTCGATCATGCCGTGTTGCTCCGACATGCGACGAATCCAATGGTCTGCCTTGATGCTCATTGCTCGCTTCCTCGTGCCACCACCGGCTCGCGGCCGGTGCAGGACTGCAAATTCAGGTGTCGTCAGCCGTGATGACCGGACCGGCCGGCGCCGTCCGCAGGGCCAATTCCGCTACCGCACGGCGAGCCGCTGCATGGTAGAGCGCGGCCACTGGGCCCGCCGGGTCCGCCGCGACTGTCGGGCAACCGGCATCCGCGTCTTCGCGAATGCGCCGGTGCAGCGGCAAGCGCCCCAGCAACGGCACGTGGTAGTCCGCCGCCATGCGCTCGCCGCCGCCTTCGCCGAAGACCGCTTCCGTGTGCCCACATTGGCTGCAGGTATGCAGGGCCATGTTCTCCACGATACCCAGCACGGGCACCTGGACTTTTTCGAACATCTTCAGTCCCTTGCGGGCGTCCAGCAAGGCGATGTCCTGCGGCGTCGTGACGATGACGGCACCACTCACGGGCACGCGCTGGGCAAGGGTCAGTTGGATATCACCGGTGCCAGGCGGCATGTCGACCAGCAGATAGTCGAGCTCGCCCCAACGCGTGTCGCCGAGCAACTGCGTCAGCGCCTGCGTGACCATGGGGCCGCGCCACACCATGGGCTGCTCCGCGTCGATGAGGAAGCCGATGGAGATGGCCTCGATTCCATGGGCTCGCAAGGGGTCGAAGGATTTCCCGTCCCGCGACAGCGGGCGTTCGCCTTGAAGGCCGAGCAGCAACGGCAAACTGGGCCCGTAAATATCCGCATCCAGCAGACCGACCCGCGCACCCTGCGCCGCGAGGGCAAGCGCCAGATTCACGGCCACGGTGCTCTTGCCTACGCCGCCCTTGCCCGAAGCCACGGCGATGACATTGCGGATGCCAGGTAGCGGACTGAGCTGGCCCTGCACGGCGCCCGTGGGGATGTGGGCCGAGAGGTCCAAAGTGAGGCTGGCCGGCTCGACGCCCAAAGCCGATGCCAGTACCGGACGCAACGCTGCCGCATGCCCACCCGACGGCCCCCCGACGGGAAACGGCAACTGGACAGCCACACGCCAGCCCGCACCTGCGGGGGCCACTTGCACCGCACCCAGCGCACCCAACGGGGCCCCTACGACGGGGTCCAGGCACGCGGCGGCGCGCTCGTTCAGACCAACCAGCGCTTCGGAGGCAGACACGGAGGAAGACATGGCGAAAGGGGTGCTCTTGAGGGCAATGTGGAACAGCCCCGCAAACGGGGAAAAGCGGTGCAGCAGCAACGCCCCGGCCACAGCGGCCGACAGCGTATTGCGCAAGGCGACATGATACCGAATTCCGCGACCCAACCCACTGATTCAGCGAGGGTTGGCAGGGGCACCCTGTGGCATAATCCCGGCAATGGGGCTTTTCACTTCCATGCGCGCGGACCGGTTGCTCGCGACCGTCCGCGAAGCCAGCGATCCGGGCCGGCCGGAGATTCGCGCTGCCTTGGCCAAACTGGTCGCGCTCGGCCCTTCCGTCGTGCCTTTGGTCATGGCGGAGCTGGCACGCAGCGAGAAGAAAGCCACCCTCGCCTTCGTGGACGTGCTCGCCCAGCTCGCGGATGCGCGCACCTTTCCCGAATACGTGAAAGGCCTGGGCGACGCCAACCCCCGCGTGGTCGCCGGGGTGGGCTGGGCGCTGGCAGGAGCCCGCAACCTGCCACCCACCAACCTCCTGGGCCTGCTCCAGTCGCCCGACCTGCCCCGCACGCAGGTCATGGAAATCATCAACGCCCATCGCACGCGGTTCACCGTTCGCGATCTGCTCCAGGCGGCGTACCACCAGGAAGGCACCGACCGCAGCGCCCTGTTCCGCATCATCGGCGAGGTGATGGATGCCTCGGCCCTGCCCGACTTGCTGGCCCGGATCGACGGCAAGGACCCGGTGGCGCGCCTGAACATCATCCAGCTGGTCGCGCGCTTCGACGACCCTCTCGTCCGCACCGCGCTGCAGACCCAATTGCGCGACCCGAATCGCCTCATTCGTTCGGCATCCCTCGCGGCCCTCTCGCAGATGGCAGGCCCGGTCGACGTGGGGGTCGTGGCTCGCCTGCTGCGCGACACGGACATGGAAGTGCAGAACCGCGCAGTGGAAGTGCTGATCCGGGCGCGCGACTCGGCCGTGGTGCCGCACCTGGTTGATGTGCTTAAGGACGAAAACGAATACGCGCGCCGTGCGGCCGTGGAAGTCCTGAACGAAGTGGGCGATGCCAGTTCGGTGAAATTCCTGCTCGACGCCATCAAGGACGCGGACTGGTGGGTTCGGTCGCGCGCGGCGGACGCTCTCGCGAAGATCGGGGGTCCGCGCGTGCTGCAGGCAGTGCTGCAACTGGTTCGCGATCGCGACGACGACGTCCGCCGAGCCGCCATCGAAATCCTGAACCAGACGAAAGACACTCGCGCCGTGGACAGCCTGATCGAGGCGACACGGGACAGCGACTGGTGGGTAAGCGAACGCGCCGCCGACGCCCTGGCGGAAATCGGCAACCGCAAGGCCGTGCCGCGAATGCTCGAAATGTTGCGCGGCGAAGCGCGCAGCATCCCCACGGCGCTACGCGCTCTCGGCAAGCTAGGGGATCCGCAGTCCCTGGCCGCCGTGGTGGAGCATTTCCACCATCCGGAGCCGGCAGTGCGTGCCGAGGCCGTCACCGCCGCGGCAAGGATGGTCGACGACACGAACGCGGAGGCTGTACGGCAGAGCATTCGGCAGCTCGCCGTGGAAACCAGCGACGTCGGCTTGCACAACGCCGCACTCGCCGCCATCGAGGCCCTCGAGGCACGCTTCTCGCCCAGCATGATCATGGCCGCGCAGCATGCGCGGCTGCTGCAAGAGCCGGCTCATACCCTGCTCGATGAAACCACCGGTCGCACCCCATTGCCCGGGGCTTCCGGTCATTCGGCCGCCAGCCTGTCCGCCACTGCGGTGGGGCAGATGGTGACGACGCCGGGTCCATCGGCGGGCACTCTCGCCGGCACCATCGTGGGCAACAGCTCCGCCACGCTGGGCGGCACGCAAGGCACCTCCGGCGGCTCGCTGAATCCGCAGCCCCCCATGCCCGCCGGCACCTTGCGTCTCGACATCAGCTTGCTCCAGCCGGGCGAGGTCATCGAAGGACGCTACAAGTACATCGAGAAAATCGGCAAGGGCGCCTTCGGCACCGTGCTGCTGATGGAAGACACCGTCGTCGAAGAACGCCTGGTACTGAAGTTCCTGAACGCCAACGTGGCGCAGGATGAAGAAGTCCTGAAGCGTTTTGTCCACGAGCTGCGCTACTCGCGCAAGATCACGCACCGCAATGTCATCCGCATCTATGACTTCATTGCGCTGCAGGGCTTGTACGCCATCTCCATGGAATACTTCCCCAGCCATACGCTGTCCATGGAACTGCGCGAAGACAAGCCGCTGGCCTTGCACCGCGCACTGCAGTTCGGCATCGACATCGCCAGCGGCATGGCCGTGGCGCATCAGGTTGGCATCATCCACCGCGACCTCAAGCCAGCGAACGTCCTCATCAACGAAGAGGACTTGCTGAAGATCGTCGACTTCGGCGTCGCCGCAGCACAGCGCGACACGGATACCGCCCTGACGAAGACCGGGTATGTCATCGGCTCGCCGAAATACATGGCCCCGGAACAAATTCTCGGCAAGAAGGTCGACCCGCGTTCGGACATCTACTCGCTCGGCGTCATCCTCTACGAGATGCTCACCGGCGTGCCGCCGTACAGCCGTGGCGACCACATGTCCGTCATGTACCAGCACGTGCAGGGCAAGGCGAGGCCGCCAGGCGAACTGAACGAGTCACTGCCCGCCGGGCTCTCGGAACTCGTAATGCGAGCCATGGCTGTCGACAAATCCCAGCGCTTCCAGACGATGGAAGAACTACGCCTCGCGCTCGCGACGTTTCTGCCCGGAGCCTGAACCATGCCGCGCATCGATGCCTTCCTGAAGCTTGGACGTGCGCAGGGAGCTTCGGACATTCACCTCGCGGTCGGTGTCCCCCCGATGCTGCGCTTGGCCGGAGACCTTCTCCCGGTGCGCTTCCGCGACCTTGGACAAGCAGAACTGGAAGGCTATATCGCCGAGATTCTCACCCCGAACCTGGTAACCCAGTTCCGCCAGGGGCTCGACCTCGACTTCTCCTACGTCGCCGAGGACGGCACGCGGTTCCGCGCGAATGTCTTCCGCAAAGATACCGGCGTTGGCGCAGTGTTCCGTGCCATCCCGGATTCCACACCCCTGCTGGCGAATCTCGGTCTGCCGCCCGTCGTGACCAGTCTCCTGGACCATCACCAGGGCATGATTCTCGTCACCGGCGCGACCGGCACCGGCAAGAGCACCACGCTCGCGGCGATGATCGACCACTTGAACCGGACACGGCGGGTGAACATCATCTCGCTCGAAGATCCCATCGAGTTCGTGCACCGCAGTCAGCAGTCGCAAGTGGTGCAGCGCGAACTTCATACGCATGTGCCGACCTTTGCGGACGGTGTCCGTGCAGCGATGCGCGAAGACCCGGATGTCATTCTCGTCGGCGAAATGCGTGACGCGGACACCATCCGCATGGCCATGACGGCCGCTGAAACGGGGCACCTGGTGTTCGGCACGCTGCACACCACCAGCGCCACCAAGACGGTGGACCGCATCCTGGATGCCTTGCCCATCGAAGAGCGCGAGCAGACCAAGAGCTTTCTGGGCCAGAGTCTCATCGCGGTCATCACGCAGGTGCTCGTCAAGAAGCCGGACGGCAAGGGCCGGCGTGCCATCGTGGAAACGCTGGTCATGACGCGCGCCATCGCCAAACTCATCCAGACCGACCAGACCTTCCAATTGCCGGCGCAACTGCAAACCGGGCGCGATCTCGGCATGCAGACGCTGGACCAGGCCCTGAACGCGGCGCTGCAGGCGAAGGAAATCGACCCGGACGACGCCTACCACTACGCCACGGACAAGAAGGCCTTTGCGCGGTTCGTGACCGACCCGTCACTGGTTCCGAAATTCGAGACGGCAGGCTGAACCCATGGCACGCATCGACGAATATCTGCTGGAAGTCCTGAAGCGCAACGGGTCGGACCTGCACTTCATGGCCGGCGACCCGCCACGCCTGCGCCAGTACGGTGAACTGCAGCCTCTCGCCGCGGAACCGCTCCAGCCGCAGGCCGTACAGGAAATGCTGCTGGAGATCATGCCGAAGCGTGCGCAGGACCGCCTCGCGCAACACGACGGTGCGGACTTCGCCCACTCCATCCCCGATGTCGCCCGGTTCCGCGTGAATGTGCTGCGACATCTGGGCGGACTCGGCGCGGTGTTCCGCG
>JBEGRA010000127.1:0-2528 GCA_041180705.1 Pseudomonadota bacterium
GAACTCGCCGAGTTCCTCGTTTCCGAGGCCGTTCCCGAAACCGCCATGGACATCGAAACGCTCGATGGCTTCCTGTGTGCGCTGGCCGTGGGCCCCGAGGCGGTCACGCTGGGCGAGGCGCTGCCCTATGTGTGGAGCGACGACCCGGGCGTTGGCGCGGCGCCGGTGTGGGCTTCCCCGGACCAGCACGCCCGCATCACGGGGTTGATCGGGCGCATGTACGCCGAGCTCGCCGAAGCCGTGGCGGCGGAAGAGCAGATCGAGCCGCTCATCGTCGAGCCGGATAGCGAAGATGAGGACGCCGCAGAAATGGCGGGCCAGCTCGGCATGGGCTGGGCCATGGGCTTCATCGCCGGCATGTCCCTGCGTGAAGACGCCTGGCAGACCTGGGTGGCGAACGAGGGTGGCGACGAAGACCTGAAGCTCATCGAGCGTCTGGCCGGTGACGAAGCCCCGGGCGAAGAGCGCAAGGGGCTGGTGGACGAACTGCCGAGCCTGCTCGAAGATTGCGCCGGCTTTTGGCGCGGCGCTGCTGCTGCCGGCGAGGCCGCGAACGACGATTGAGTTCGCCTGCGAAGAGTCGCGAGCATTGTGGGAGGGAGCTTGCTCCTAAAGTGGCGTGTTCAGGGCGCCGGGTCGGGGGCAAGTTTGGGCTGGCTGGCGCCGCTGGCGGCCACCAGGCCCGGTCGGTCGCGCTGGGTATACATCGCGCTGGCCAGGCGTTCGTTGCGGCTGTGGCGCTCCACGGTGTCCACGTGCCAGAACTCGCCCTGGACCCGGTCCGGGGTGAGGTCCAGCACGCCGTAGCCGCGCTGCGTCAGGTCCACGTAGCGCATATGCGGGGCGTTCTTGGCGAGCAGGGCGCTGCGCTCTGCGGCCTCGGCGGGCTCGCTGCCCGGTGAGGTGATGCCGGGGGTGGCGAACTCCACGCCTACCACGCCCTTGCCCGTGGCCGGGTCGTAGCTGCCATCCCAGGGGTTCAGCGGCAGGTCGTTGCTCCAGGTACTGTGTATGTCGCCCGTCAGCACCACGAGGTTGCGCACGTCGCGCTGTGCCGCGGCCGCGTAAAGGCGGTCGCGAGTGGCCTTGTAGCCGTCCCATTGGTCGCGGTTCTGCAGCGAAGCGCCGTGGTCCACGGACAGCTGCGCCATCATCACCTGCTGCCCGAGCACCTGCCACGTGCTGCCACGACGCTTCGAGCGGGACAGTTCACCAAAAGCCCAAGCCTCCTGGTCGAAGCCCAGCAGCGAGCGGCGCGGGTCATTGATGGTGGGGTCGTCTGCCGCCACGTCGGTATATTTCTCGCCGCTCGGGTCGTGTGCCGCATCGTCGCGCCCATAGAGCCGCGTATCCAGCATGACGAGGTCCGCGAGGCCGCCGAAGTGGAACGAGCGGAACAGCGGCTCGATACGACCGCTGCCGGCTGCGCCGCGAACAGCGCCCGACAGGGCACTGTCGCCGACGGCGAGCCAGTCCGCCGGGTCGCGCACGGGCATCCACTCACGGTAGGCACGAATAGCCGCCGCCTTGCGCACTTGCCAGTCACCTTCGGTGGCTGGCGTGTGGTTTTCAGCACCGTTCATCCAGGAATCGTTGGCACTCTCGTGGTCGTCCCAAACGCAAATCCAGGGGTGTTGGCGGTGGGCTTCCTGCAAGTCCTTGTCACCCTTGTAGCAGGCATGGCGTTCGCGATAGTCCGCCAACGTCACGGTCTCGCGGTCCGGTCGCGGCACGCGGTTCAAGGGGCGACCATCACCGTATTCCAGATTGGCGTATTCGTACTGGTAGTCGCCCAGATGCAGCACGCAATCGAGGTCAGCCCGGCGGGCGATGAGCGCGTAGGCATTGAACAGGCCGTACGGGTAATTCGAGCACGAAGCGAAGGCCAGCCGCGCGTGATTCATGCCGAGCGCGGGCAGGGTCTTCGTTCGGCCAATCGGTGAATGCGCGCCGCGGGCGGTGAACTGGTAGTAGTACGTCACGCCGGGCTTCAGACCCGTGACGTCCACCTTCACGGTGTAGTCGCGTTCGGCGCTGGTGCGCGTGCGGCCGTTCGCCACCACGTAACGCAACCCCGGGTCGCGAGCCACGCGCCAACGCACGTCGACCGCTTCGTTCGCGCCACTTACTCGCGTCCAGAGCAGCACGCGGTCCGCCAACGGGTCGCCGCTGGCTACGCCGTGCTGGAACACGCCGTCACGATCGTGCTGCCGGCCAGCCGCCTGCGCAAGGCCGGGAAGGGCAGCGGCTGCTGCTGCGGTGACCACGAATTGGCGGCGGGTAAAGGGCGTGGGCATGGACTGTTTCCTCTGGGGCTCCCCATGACGGGGTGCCTGATACTTGAAGGTTATCACCGCCAGAGCACGTCGCCAGCCGGGGCTGATGAGCAGTCTGTGCCACCCAAGTTGCCGTTTCGCGAAAGGGCGGAGGCGTAAGCGTTAGTCCGGATGCCACCTCATCGTACCAATCGTGACAATGATGTCGGAGGTACCATCCATGGCAACCATCTCGACTATTTCAACGGCACG
>JBEGRA010000128.1:0-5309 GCA_041180705.1 Pseudomonadota bacterium
GCCTGCGGGTCGATGTCGACGCCCACGGCCGTGGCGGCCCCGAGGCGCAGCGCGGCCACGGCGAGGATGCCGCTGCCGCAACCCACGTCCAGCACCTTCGTGCCAGCCAGTTCAGCCCCGAGCGAATCCAGGTACCGCAGGCACAGCGCCGTGGTGGGGTGCGTGCCGGTGCCAAAGGCGAGCCCCGGATCCAGCGCGAGCGTGATGGCGTCCGGGCCGGCTTCAGCGGGCAGGTCCATGCCGCCTGGCACCACCCACAGGCGGTCGCCGAAGCGCATGGGCCGGAAGTCCTTCAGCCATTCACGTTCCCAGACACGGTCTTCGACCACGCGCCAGGCAAAGCCGGCCACGCGCTCGCCGAACTCCGCGGTGAGCTCGGCCTCGAGTTCCGTACGGTCCGTTTCGATGGGGAACAGGGCTTCCACGCGCACCGTGGGCCACAGCGGTGTTTCGCCGGGCTTGGGTTCGAGGATGGGCGTGTCCGCGGCGTCCGTGAGCGTGACCGCCACGGCGCCGAGCGCGAACAGGGTGTCTTCCGTGGCCTCGGCCTCGAGGTCGTCGAGCGGAAAGGCGGCCTCGAGGTGGGGCATGCGAAAGCGCCGGGCCTATTTCAGGCCCAGACGGCGTTCGAGATAGTGGATGTCCAGCCCGCCCTGACGGAACGCCGCATGACCGAAGATTTCCTGGTGCAGCGGGATGTTCGTCTTGATGCCTTCCACCACCATTTCCGACAGCGCGTTGCGCATGCGGTTGATGGCTTCGTCACGGGTTTCGCCGTGGGCAATGACCTTGCCGATGAGCGAGTCGTAGTAGGGAGGCACGGCGTAGCCGCTGTAGACATGGCTGTCCACGCGAATGCCGGGGCCGCCCGGGGCATGCCACAGACGCACGGGGCCCGGGGACGGCATGAACGTCTTCGGGTCTTCGGCGTTCACGCGCACTTCGATGGCGTGGCCGCGAATCTCGATGTCTTCCTGCTTGAGCGTCAGCTTTTCGCCGGAAGCGATGCGCAACTGCATCTTCACGAGGTCGATGCCGGTGACCATTTCGGTGACCGGGTGTTCCACCTGGATGCGGGTGTTCATCTCGATGAAGCAGAAGCGGCCGTCTTCGTAGAGGAACTCGAGGGTGCCGGCGCCGCGATAGCCCACCGCGCGCATGGCGGCGGCAATGCTGGCCGTCATTTCGGCGCGCTGCTTCGGCGTGATGCCCGGGGCGGGCGCTTCTTCGATGATCTTCTGGTGGCGGCGCTGCATGGAGCAGTCGCGTTCGCCCAGCACCAGCACGTTGCCGTGGTGGTCGCACAGCACCTGGAATTCGATGTGGCGCGGCTTTTCGAGGAACTTCTCCATGTACACCTCGCCATTGCCGAAGGCCGCCAGGGCCTCCGCACGGGTGACATTGATGGAGCTGTTCAGCGCGGCGTCCGAGTGGACCACGCGCATGCCGCGACCGCCGCCGCCACCGGAGGCCTTGATGATGACCGGATAGCCGATTTCGTGGGCGATGCGGATGTTTTCTTCCGCGTCGTCACCGAGCGGCCCGCCCGAGCCCGGCACGCACGGCACGCCGTGGGCCTTCATCGTGCGGATGGCCGAGACCTTGTCGCCCATCAGCCGAATGGTTTCCGCCTTGGGGCCGATGAACACGAAGCCGCTCTTCTCGACGCGTTCGGCGAAGTCCGCGTTTTCCGAGAGGAAGCCGTAGCCCGGGTGGATGCCCTGGGCGTCAGTCACTTCCGCCGCGCTGATGAGCGCCGGCATGTTCAGGTAGCTGTCCTTCGACTGCGGCGGCCCGATGCAAACCGTTTCGTCTGCCAGCAGGACATGCTTCAGGTTCTTGTCCGCCGTGGAGTGCACCGCGACGGTCTTGATGCCGAGTTCACGGCAGGCGCGGAGTATCCGCAGCGCAATTTCGCCGCGGTTGGCGATGACGATCTTGTCGAGCATCGCCCGGCCTTATTCGATGACGAACAGGGGCTGGCCGAATTCCACCGGCTCGCCATTGCTGGCGAGGATGGAAACCACCTTGCCGGCGCGGTCGGATTCGATCTGGTTCATCATCTTCATGGCTTCGATGATGCAGAGCGTCTGGCCGGCCTTCACTTCGGTGCCGATCTCCACGAACGGCTTGGCGCCCGGCGAAGCCGAGGCGTAGTAGGTGCCGACCATGGGGGCCGTGACGGCATTTTCGCCGCGGGAGGCCGGGGCCGGGGCAGCCGCCGGGGCGGCTGCGACTGGCGCGGTAGCCGGGGCGGCCGCAGCAGGAGCCGCCTGCGGCGGCAGGGTGTATTGGACGGGGGCCATCATGGCGCCGGCACCCGTGGGGTGGCGGCTGATGCGCACGCTCTCTTCGCCTTCCTTGATCTCGATCTCGGCGATGCCCGATTCTTCGAGCAGTTCGATGAGCTTCTTGACCTTGCGGATATCCATCTCGGAGTGTCCCCTCGCTGCGAAAACGGCGCCTGCCGGGAAACCCCGGTGGCGCGGCAGTGTAACCGTTTGCGGCGGGGGAGACTACCCGGGCCCCGGGGAGGGGCGCCCGGGCTAGCCTTCGCTGGCGGCGATTTTCGCGCGGGCGTCCGCTAGCGACATTTTGCCGGCATCCACCGCGACGATGGCGTCAAGAATGACGCGCAGTTCCGGTTCGTGCAGTTCGCCGAGATGGACCGAAAGCACGCGGCCCTGCTTGTCCGTGAAAGCGGTGAACGGGAAGGCGAGCGATTCGATGCCGAAAGCCGTGGCGGCGGCAGCGCCGTCTTCCTCGCCGACGAGTGTCGGGTAATTCAGCGGCGTTTTGGCGACGAATTTCTGCACGTCTTCGGCAAAATCGACGGCGATGCCGACGATATGCAAGCCCTTGGGTCCGTATTCCGCCTGCATGCGGTTCAGCAACGGGATTTCGCGCTGGCAAGGGCCGCACCAGGTGGCCCAGAAGTTCACCACCACGGCCTTGCCCTGCCAGTGGCTCATGGCCACGGGCTCGCCCTTCAGGTTTTTCAGGGTGAAGTCGGGGCGGACGTCCGGAACCTTCGGGCGTTCCAGTTCATTCGCCATGCCGCCCGTAGGCACCGGCGGCAAGGTGGCAGCCGGTGCGGGAGCAGGGCTGCCCGCGAGCAGGCGGTCGTAGGCCAGGTAGCCGGCGGCGCCGAGCAGCCCGGCTGCCACGGCGAGGCCAGCGAGGCGCAGCGCCGCATTCGGGCCAGAGGAAGATTTGTCGCCTGGGTTCAAGGTCATGGGGTGGTTTCCAGCCGGGCAAGGTGAGCGCGGAACGGTTCCGCCGCCACGAAGCCTACCAGCCGGAAGTCGGTTCGTTCACGCCCTTCGGGCCCGAAGAAGGCGGTGGTGGGCGGGCCGAAGATGGCAAACCGCGCCAGCAGTGCCTGATCTTCCGGCGTGTTGGCGGTGACATCCGCCTGCAGCAGGACATAGGGCGCCAGCGCCTTCTGCACGGCGGGGTCGCGGAAGGTGTACTTCTCCATTTCCTTGCAACTGACACACCATTCGGCGGAGAAGTCGACCATGACCCGGCGCCCGGCGGCGCGGGCGGTGGCCAGTTCGCGGTCCAGGTCCGTGACGGAATGAATGCGCCTGAACACCAGCGCCTGCGGTGTCGCGGTGCCGAAGCGCGTGCCTTCCAGCGGACGCAGCGGGTCCGTACCGCCGAAGCCGGCACCGACCAGCAAGGCTGCGCCCCACACCACGGCCGGGGTGACGACGAGACCGCGAGCGGCCGGCCCCACGCCGAACGGACGCCAGCCGCGCCGCGGCCAGAACACCCACAGGGTGGTGGCAGCCACGCCGGCCCACAGCACCATGACCACGCGGGCCGGCAGGATGCGTTCCGCCATCCACACTGCCACGCCGAGGAACAGCACCCCGAAGACCTGCTTCACCGTTTCCATCCAGGCGCCGGCGCGCGGCAGCAACTGGCCGGCCGAGGCACCGACCACCAGCAGCGGGGCGCCCATGCCGATGGACAGCGAGAACAGGGCGAGGCCACCACGCAGCACGCTGCCCGTCTGGCTGATGACGGCGAGAGCCGCCACCAGTGGCGGCGCCACGCAGGCGGTGACCACGAGCGAGGACAGCGCACCCATGAGGGCGGTGGACAGCACCTTGCCGCCGGAGAGGTTCCCGCTGACGCCGTTCAGCCGCGTTTGCAGGGCCGCAGGCAATTGCAGTTCATAGAAGCCGAACATGGCCAGCGCCAGGCCGACGAACAGCAGCGCGAAGAGCGCAAGAATCCACGGCTGCTGGAAGATGGCCTGGGCCTGTTGCCCGGCCGCGGCGAAGGCAGCGCCGGCGATGGTGTAGGTGAGTGCCATGCCCAGCACGTAGGACAGCGACAACAGGAACCCGCGCATGGGGGTGACCTGTTCGCCCTGGCCCGCGATGATGCCGGACAGGATGGGGATCATGGGCAGCACGCAGGGCGTGAACGCCAGCAGCAGGCCGAACCCGAAGAACGAGGCGAGCACCAGCCCCAGCGAACCGTTGGCAACGAGCTTCGCGAGGCGGTCTTGCTCGGAGACCATGCCGGTGGGGGCGGCGGGCGCGCTGGACGCCGAGGTGGACGCGTTGGTGTTGGCAGTCGTTGCAGCGACATCAGCCGTGGGCGCCGCGGGCGGAGTTCCCGTGCCCGTCGCCGGGGCTGCCGTTGTGGCAATACCGGTCGCCGTGCCAACCGCAGGCAACGCCACGGTGATGTGGCGGGTGTCCGGCGGATAGCACAGGCCCGCTTCGGCGCAGCCCTGCAGCCCGATGGCGAGGCCGACGGTGAGCGCGCCGGTCTGGCCGGACCGCTGCACCGGCAACTCCGCCTCGAAGCTTTCCGGGTAGACCGTCTGCTTGCCGAAGTATTCGTCGTCGTGCGGCTTGCCGGCGGGCCAGGTGAACGGTGCCAGCGCCACGCCGGCGGGGGCGCCTTCCAGCGCCGCCTTCAGGCGCTTCTGGTACAGGTAATAGCCCGGAGCCACGGCAAACGACACGCGGATGCGGTCTGCGGCGATGGCGGCGGCGGAGACGCGGAAGGCCTCGGTCGGGGGCAGGAATTCGCCTTCTGCCGCACTGGCCTTGCCGGCTTGGGCCAGGGCCTTCAGTCCCGCCAAACTGCTGATGCCGGGGCTGGCAGCAGGCGCGGGTGCTTGCACCGGCGGAGCGGGGGGCGGCAGAACCACGCTGGCGGTCCACTTCATGGGCGGGTAGCACAGGCCGGCGTCCGCGCAGCCCTGCAGTTTCAGGACCACCGCGGCATTCGCGGGCCCGTTGCCGGTGCGGGTGTAAGGCAACACGAAGCGGTTGCCGGCG